>CANDMD010000256.1 GCA_947385725.1 uncultured Lachnospiraceae bacterium
GCATTTTTTAACAGGTTCGCTTCCACATCAGGGAAATGTACCCTGACGATCTCCTCCATCAACGTCTCATCCGGGAAATCAATATAATGGAAAATGCAGCGGCGCAGGAACGCGTCAGGCAGCTCCTTCTCCGCATTGGAGGTAATAATCACGATGGGGCGGTGCTTTGCTTTCACCGTGCGCTTTGTCTCGTTGATATAGAACTCCATCTGATCCAGTTCCCACAACAGGTCATTGGGAAATTCCAGATCCGCCTTGTCGATCTCGTCGATCAGGAGCACCACCTGCTCCTCGCTGTCAAAGGCTTCACCCAGCTTGCCCAGCTTAATATATCGGGCAATATCGTCCACGCCCTCCTCGCCGAACTGGCCGTCGTAGAGACGCTGGATGGTATCGTAGACATACAATCCCTCCTGAGCCTTGGTGGTGGATTTAATATTCCAGATCAGCAGCTTCTTCCCCAAAGCCTTTGCCACCGCTTCCGCCAGCATGGTCTTGCCCGTGCCCGGCTCGCCCTTGATCAGAAGCGGCTTCTTCAGCGCGATTGCAATGTTCACGCTGGCCATCAGCTCCTCGCTGGCCACATATTCACCTGTTCCCTGAAAACCCTGCAATTCCATATATATTCCTCGCCTTTCTCTTGAAATTCATACAATTTCATGTTACCATATTCCTGTTGCAAAGTCAAAGACCTCACGGTGCCGTATAGCTGAACTGTTACAGCTATTCCATTTGCTCTTATGCCCGTGCAGGCAGCGGCACAAAATCAGCCACGCTGAGCCTGGCTCATTGCTCCAAGAGCAATACCTGCTGGCGGGGGCAAAGGAATTGCTGTATAAATTTTATACCTGGAACGGAGATCATTATGATAAAAGATACGTTTGAAAACAAGAGAAGCATATCCTTTGAAGTTTTTCCGCCTAAAAAGGACGGGGAATTTGAGAAGGCATTTGAAGTACTGGACAAAATGGCGCTGTTAAAACCCGATTTTATCAGCGTCACCTACGGCGCTGGCGGAAGCCGCTCCGGCAGGACGGTGGAGATCGCCTCCTACATCCAGAATCAGCTGGGCATTGACGCGGTGGCTCACATGACCTGTGTGGGAAACAAAAAGGAAGAACTGCTCCAGGTGGCAGCTGCATTGAGGGAAAATAACGTAAAGCATATTCTTGCCCTCCGCGGCGACCGCCCCAAGGACATGAGCGACGAACAGTTTACATCGAGGGATTTCGCCCATGCCAGCGATATGATGAGCTTCCTGAAGGAGCACACTGATTTGCATATGGCGGGCGCCTGTTATCCCGAAAAGCATTTTGAAAGCTTCAGCATGGAATCTGATCTCAACAATTTAAAGAAAAAACAGGATGCCGGTGCGGAATTTTTCATCAGCCAGCTTTTCTTTGACAATGATTTTTACTACGCTTTTCTTGAAAAAGCCGCTAAAAAGGGCATCACGATCCCCATCTGTGCCGGGATCATGCCCATTACCACCGCGAAGCAGATCGGCACTACAGTGACGCTCTCGGGCTCCACCATTCCGAAGGCGCTGGCGAATATTTTTGCCACCTACGGGGACCATCCCGATGACATGCGCAGGGCAGGCATTGACTTTGCCATCCGCCAGATCCGCGACCTACAGGAAAACGGCGTGGACGATATCCACATTTATACCATGAACAAGCCTAAAATGGCGGCTGAGATCATGGAAGCAATCTACCGATAAAAAAGCGCCATAAATGGCACTTCGAAGAATGCTGCGCATTCTTCCCCCGCTGTGACGGAATTTCCTACAAACTCCTACAAAAACCAATCCCCCGCAGTTTTTCTGCGGGAGATTTTATAATAACTACACTATTCCAGTTTGAACTTCGCGGTGATGGCTTCAAGCGCCTTTACCGACTGTTTGCTCTCGTTCAGCCTCTCATAGCCCTCCATCGTGCTCTCAACTACCTTCGAGGATTTCTCCGCGATTGCGTTGATGCCCTCCGTGGACTGATCCATTGTGGTATTGATATCCTCCACAGAGGTTGCAATGCTGGCAATATATCTGTCCAGCTCTTCTATGGCACTCTTGATCCGGTTCATCAGATCCATATAGGCTACCGCGTCCTCATGGTACTGCTCTCCCGAATTTTTAAACGCGTCATAGTCAGAAATAACCTGTGTCTCCAGGAACTGGATCATGGTGTTCATACATTCTGTCATGCTTCGCACCGCCGCATTCACCGCACCCACAATATCATTGATATTGTCCACAGCCTGGGAAGTCTGGGTCGCAAGGGAACCGATCTCTGTGGCAACCACCGCAAAGCCTCTGCCTGCCTCTCCGGCCCTTGCCGCCTCGATATTCGCGTTGAGCGCCAGCAGGCTGGTCTGGCTGGAAATGCTCTTGATGGCATCCGTCAGTTCATTGATCTTACCCGCAGCCTTGGACTGTTCTATGGCCTTATCGGATTTTTCCTTGATCTCCTCATACATCCTGACTGCCTGATTACTGGAATTCTCAGACACTTTTCTGATCTCTTCCGCCCTGTTGAGTATCTGATTTGACTTTTCCCTGCCGTCCTCTGTCAGGGTATAGATATTCTCCGCATTGTGCTTCGCGTTTTCCATATTGTCTGCAATAAGCTTTGTATTCTTCGCCGCCATGTCAATTCCTGCTGCCATCTCCTGTGTGGCTGCAGAATTATCCTGGGAACGGGAATTATTATCCGACATGATATAATCCAGATTCTCAACGCTTGACAGGAGCGTATCCTCGGCGCCCTTGATCTCTCCCACCATCTGGCGCAGCGCCTTTCTCATTTCATGTACCTTGTTAGCCATCTGCCCGATTTCATCCTTATACCGCAGCAGCAGCCTGCTATTCTGGGCGGGGGTAAAGTCAAACCTTGCAGTCTTGTCGATCACCTTGGTAAGCGCCGTGATGGGTTTCGCGATCAGGAAGCTGATTACCAGGCCCACGACTACCGAAAAGAGGATAGCGCCCAGTCCTCCCATGCTCGCCTTTACCACCAGAGTATTGGTGGTGGAACGTATCTCCTTGTCCGGCGCTGTCAGCACAAATCTCATCCCATTGTTCAGCGAAGTGTATACCAGCTGCTTTCCGATATTATTGTAAGTATATTCGAGAAGGGTACTTTCCCCCTCGCCCGCGGCGATCTTTGCCGCCACATTCCCTGTGGTGCCGCCCAGGTCTCCCAGATTCTGTCCCAGTTCCAGATCCTTATGATGTGTGATCATCCCGTTGGAATCCGTCAGGAACGCATAACCCGTATCGTATATGCTCACGGAGTCAACGATCTTTGTGACCTGGTTAAAGTCTATGTCCATACCGATAATGCCGATGGAAGTGCCGTCTTCCGCATAGATCGGCACCACATAGGAAATCATATACACATTGACATTCTCATTCAGGTACGGGGACATCCAGAGTGGCGCCTTATTCTCAACCGGCAGATAGTACCAGCCTACATGTGCATAATCCGTGGGTTCATACATGGAAAAGTCAGTAGGTTCCACCTCATAGAAATCCTCCACAAGGGAATTGCGCATCAGGAATATCCCGACGTGGGATTGGAGTATTCCGGGTTGTAACGGATATAAGCCGTGATCACACCATCCGTATGTACTGCGAAGTCTCCCAGGATCGACTGTATCTGCCCCGTAAATTTGTCCGCATACGCCTTGTCCCGGAAAAAGGCGTCAAAATCCATTTCATTTACAACATAATCACTCAGAGTGTCAACGGATTGTTCTATACACGCAATCCAGCCATTCAGTTCTATCGTCCTGTTCTGGGCTTCCATCACCATGCTCTGCTGCGCATACTGCTCCGTCGCCTCCTTCGTAACGCGAAGGGACACCAGCTCCGTAATGGCCGACGATAAAAAAGTACACAGCAAAATGCACAAAGTAAGCTTTGTCTTAATTGATTTCATGTCCGTTCCTCCTGCCTTATGTTCAATTTTTGCTGATGAAATACCTGGTTAGCTTACGGAGTTCGCCCTTGCAAGCAAGCGAACTCCTTGTAAGCATGCGAACTCCTTGTAAGCTATATTATGAACAGTTTCTTCCTCTTTGTATGAAATTTATTAACTAAATGCGACTGTTTCTTTCAATATATTTCCAAAACTATTCTGAGCCCTATTCTGAGTCGGTCTCGAAAATACTCGTATTTCCTTATTTTAAGATATAAAACTGGCTGTACAGGAGAAGCCAGTTGGCCCGGAACCACTGCATGATCTGCCAGTAGCCGCAGCCCCGCAGGCCATAGGTCTTGATCAGGTTGAATTTCTCCTGCAGGCTCCGCACATCCTCGAACCATACCTCGTGCTCCGTCCCGCTATCCGTATACCGGAAATAGGGGCTCTGGGCCACAGGATCGAACCGGATCTCCGCACCATGCTCCACCGCGATCTGCACCGCCTGTACATTGCTGACGGTAGTTGCCGCCGTGACGCCCCTCTCATAGGGCAGGGGCCAGTCATAGCCATAGTTCGGGATGCCCAGATCGATTTTCTCCCGAGGGATCTGGGTCAGCGCGTATTCCACCACCCTGCGCACCTGATTGACGGGCGCCACCGCCATGGGCGGCCCGTAGGTATAGCCCCATTCGTAAGTCATCAGCAGCACATGATCCGCCGCCTCTCCCAGCGCCCGGTAATCCTTTCCCTCATACAGCAGCCCCGCCTGGTTCGACGAGGTCTTTGGCGCCAGCGCCACGGAGGTATGGTATCCCGCGTCACGCATGGTTTCCGCCACCTGACGCACAAAGGCGGAGAAAGCGTCCCTGTCCTCCGCCAGGATATATTCGAAATCAATGTCAACCCCCTGGTATCCTTTCTCCTCCATGAGCGCCAGAAGATTTTGGATCAGGCTGTCCCGGTAAGCCTCATTGTTGACCACGGAGTGTATCAGCTGATTATTGAAATTTCCGTCCGAGCCAAAAGGCGTCAGCGTGAGGACGGGCTGTGTCCCGAACCGGAGCGCCTCACGGATCATCCACTCGTCATCCCCATAAGGCGGCGGGATCAGTTCCCCCTCCATGGTAAACCCATAAGAGAAAACGGGAAGCTCCGACAGATAGGGAAGGGTCTGTTCCAGCACCTCCGCCTTGATAAACGGATAGGCATAGCCGCTGACCGAAATCGCCCTCCCGGCATTTCTCACATTGTCGTTCACTAAA
>CANDMD010000257.1 GCA_947385725.1 uncultured Lachnospiraceae bacterium
TTTCAGAAGATGCGTGGGCATATCCTTGGGCGTGTCTGTCCGCATGGTTCTGAATTTCAGGATATTGAAATGTGTCTTATGGATGCCCACCCTCTTTTGCCGAAACAGCACCGGGCCGCGGGAATCCACCTTAATCGCCGCAATCAGCAGCACAAAAAGCGGGGAAAGAATTACCAGGCCCACCGATGACAGCACAATATCAATTCCTCTTTTCACATATCGATACATAAACGTTCCTCTCCCACCTTTCGCCGCTCTTCCGTATTTGACAGCGTCTTCCGCCTACTCCACCCACTGGTAAGCAGGCACGATCTCCCTTACTTTCTCCCTGATATCGCCGGACTCACTCTCACACAGCTCATACAGCTCCTGGAGCTGGCTTGTAAAGGCTTCCGAATCATATTCAATAGGCTTTCCGATATGGACCATCCTATTCGCCGTCTCCCGCAGTCCTTCCTCGCTCATCAGAAGTTCCTCGTACATCTTCTCCCCGGGACGCAGTCCGGTAAACTTTATCTGGATGTCCTCGCCCACCTTATAGCCCGATAACTGAATCAGGTTTTTAGCCAGGTCAAGGATTTTCATGGGTTCACCCATATCCAGGACAAAGATCTCTCCTCCCTTGGCATAAGCCCCGGCCTGAAGCACCAGCGACACCGCCTCGGGAATGGTCATAAAATATCGGATAATGTCGGGATGCGTGACCGTTACCGGTCCGCCCTGCTCAATCTGCTTCTTAAACAGGGGAATCACGCTGCCGTTGCTGCCCAGCACATTTCCAAACCGCACAGCCACATATTCGGTCTTAGAGTTTTTGTTGAGATCCTGGATCACCATCTCACAGATGCGCTTGCTGGCACCCATGATGTTGGTGGGATTCACCGCCTTGTCCGTGGAAATCAGCACAAAACGCTTTGTCCCGTACTTATCGGCAGACCTGGCCACATTCAGCGTGCCGAAAACATTGTTTTTGATGGCCTCATTAGGGCTGTCCTCCATCAGCGGGACATGCTTGTGGGCAGCCGCATGATATACAATCTGTGGATGATACTGTCTGAAAATACTCTCTATCCTCGCCTCATTGCGCACGGAGCCGATCAGTGTTATCACATCGAGATCCGGAAACTTCTGCCGAAGCTCCTGCTGGATCTCGTAGGCATTGTTCTCATAGATATCAAAGATCAACAGCTGCCTGGGCGTGTGCTGCGCGATCTGTCGGCACAATTCGCTTCCTATGGAGCCGCCGCCCCCGGTCACGAGCACCACTTTGCCCCGCACATATTCCGCGATCTCATCCACATTGACTTCAATGGGTTCCCTTCCCAGGAGATCCTCGATCTGCACCTCCCTCAGCTTGGAGACATTGACATCTCCGTTGATGATCTGGTACATACCGGGCAAAATACGCAGCTTACAGCCTGTCTCCTTGCAGATCTCAAGGATAGGTTTGATTTTGCTTCTGTCCGCGGATGGAATGGCAATGATGATTTCATCGATGTTATACTTCTGCACATTATCGATAATGCAATCCCTGCCTCCCACAATAGGAACCCCTCGCAGATACTTCCCGTGGCATCCGGGATTGTCATCTATGGCGCAGGCAACATGCATGCTCAGATAATTGCTGGATTCGATTTCCTTCATAATGGCGTTTCCTGCGGCGCCGGCGCCTATGATCATGCAGTTCACCCTTGCGAGACCCAGCCGGTGGTTCAGCCGCCTGTTCTGGAAGATACGCAGGATCCGGTAGCTGAAACGGACTCCCGCGGTAAAGAGCATCAGGAAAAAGCCGTAAAAGAAAGGATAACTCCGGGGAAGCCTTCTGCCCATAAGCCAAAGCATCACCGGCTGAATCAGCGCGCACAGGAAAACCGCAACCGCAATGTTGACAAGTTCCCTGTCTGACGCATACCGCCAGACGCTTTTATACAGCTTAAAAATATTGAAAACGACCAGCAGGATAACGACATTGTACAGATACGCCGCCAATGCGTTTTCCCAAAACTCCCGGGGCACATCCATAAACCGGAATTCATAGCGCACATAAAGACTCAGGACCGATGACAACAGAACCGCCATCAAATCCGATATGATCAAAAGCGCTATTCTGGTAACGGGTATCTTCAGGATGCCCACCCGTATATCGTTTAACTTTTTCATTTTCTCAATCAATTCCTCCTCGCCGAGGCTTTCTCCATAAACCCGATTTTAACAGAATGATCCGGCCGCTGAGTGCCCCGAATATGGTTCATTATACCACATCCTCCATAATTTTCAAATATTACCAATTTTCTATCCGACTATACCAGGGAACCTATGCACCAAGAAACATCACTTTTCACAAATGAACCAATCAAGAAATCCAATAACATATATAGCGACAGACCTTTCTTACCCACTGTAAAAGGCTGCGCAAACCACGCAGCCTCACATTTGCACTATAGGAGTTTGTTTCTTCTTCCGGAATTCCAACCCCATCTTAAACGTTTCGATCAACAGTTCCAATGCCTGGGGACTGCATTCGCGATACTTGAAATAGTACAACAGGAAATCTATCTATTCGTCAAATTTTACTTTTCCCGTTTGGTCATACAAAAGTGCATGAAACGCCTTGCGGTGGTATGGATGTGAAAAGTAACCACCTACTCTACTATAGCCAAAACAGTATCGTCTTGTTTTCATACTTTTTACAAAATATCATCCGACCACTCGACATCCACATCTGCTCCGCCGCTTCCCGGATCGCTTCCGCCGGATCCGTTATCACCGCTTCCACCGTCATTGCTGCTGCCGGAATCGTTCCCGCCATCGTCGCTTCCGCCATTATCATCGTTATCATCGTCGTGATTGTCATCAGATGGCTGGGGGGTAGGCTTCGGTGTCGCCGCGGGCTTTGGCGTCGCCGCGGGCTTTGGCGTTACCGCAGGTTTTGGTGTTGCCGTGGGCGCGGGCGTTACCTCAGGCTTTGGCGTGGACGTAGGTGTCGGTGTCGCCTCAGGGATCAGTTCACCCTTGTCGTCATATTTCAGGGTGGTGGTTGTGTATGTCATTCCCTCGCGGTTATTCCACAGGTCAAAGGCCTCTCCCGCCGCGTTTCCTTCCCTGACCGCAATGGTGTATTCTCCCACAGGCAGTCCTGCCGCGTATGTGCCCTGCTCATGGCGGATCTCACCTGTCTCGCTGTTGAACTGCCACAGGTCAAAATCCCCGTCATATTTTCCCTCCACAGCGGAAGTGGTCGTCATTTGTGTGATACCTCCGGCCTGTTTCAACAGAATGATCTTTCCCTCCGGTTCCTGGTAGAACACATTGGAAACCGCTGTCCCATCAATGTCGTATCCCACCTGGACCGTCAACAATATCTTTCCGTCCTCCTGAAGGTAGTAGGTTCTGCTTCCCTCCACCAGCCGGACGGCAAAAGTATTCGTCCATTCTTCATCGCTGATCATGTGAATCCCCTCACCAAGGTATTCCTCCAGTTCCAGGTTCTGGCGCATGGTCTGGATCGTGCTCAGAGCCTCGGCTTCCTCCTCCTCTGTCAGTTCCCCACTGTAATACAGGAGATGAACGCCCTGTGTGCCATCTGCCGGCTTCGGCGTTGCATATACAGGCTGTGAGGTGACAGACACATACTGCGTTTCCTCCGATTCTATCACAAATCCTATTTCTCCGCTGCCATCTCCACAGCCAGCAAGAGCCATGGCAGACACTACCGCAGATAAGATCATACCAATAAATTTCTTTTTCATAAATCCCTCCATTTTATAAGGCATCCGCATCACTCATCAATTTTCTCAGGAACCGGTTGATCTCCGTCCCCTCCGCGTAACTGCCGCTCTTCAGCAGCTGATCCGCCAGGGAATAAATGCTCTTGGCCACCACCGGTCCATATACGACGATCCTGTTGCCTCCCTGCTCCAGCACGGCGTAGCCCCTGAAAGCATACTCCGTCTTATACTGATCCACAGGAAGCCCCACCAGCACGGAAGTGTAACGGTGCCTGCCGTCCACTGTCTCATAAATCTTATCCTCCAGCACGCCCGCCTGATTCGTCCCGTAGGCCATGCCGGAAAGCACCTTCTCGCCTCCTGCTATCATGGGATAGCTGGCCCGATTGGCATTATTCATGATCAGCGTGCCATACTCCTTCAACGTATAGCCATTCACGCCGGAACCTGTCAGGCGTGCGCGCAGGTCGGCGGATATACCCGTCTTAAAACGGATCCCCGATTTACCGGTGATACGGATGGAAAAGCCGTGATAGGTCAGCAGATCCGCCAGCTCCGGCTGCGCCGTGGCTGCATAGGCATTATTTCTGTATTCCAGCGTCCACAGGTACATTCCCACCGGCACACCGGAACCGTTATACCGATAGACCACGGCTGTCTTTGCCGAGGTGTTCGGCGCCTGGACAATATAGTTGCCGTTGCGCACCGCCGCGGTATAGGGAATCCCATCCAGCCACACCGTGGTGTCCGCATATCCGGCAGGAACGGGAAGCGTCACATTGGTGGAAACCGTGGGTGCAGAGCAGGGCGCGGCAGGCATATTGTGGTAAACAGGTATTGTGAACACAAAAGTGTTGTCCAACGCTCCTGTACCTTCATACAGCTTCTTGATACTCTTTGCCTCCGTAGTGGGAGCGGAAATATTCTGCATATACTGATGGCCGTATGTGTTCCAGGAGGTCACATTAAACTTCTGCAGATACAGTGAGTTCTGTCCTCTTTTGATATAGTTGGCGGAAATGGCCTGCGCACCGCCCAGGATAGAGGCATAGGCATTGCTCCATCCCTTGTCCCTTGCGTGTTTTAAGCCCTTTTCGATGACTTCCTGTGTCTTCTTCCCTGATGCATTGATATTAAAATAATTGTAATAGCCTTCATACCCCGGATAGACCCCCGAGATCAGGCCGGAAGTGCCCTGCCCCTGCTCCTGATATACCCTGGATGCCAGATGGAACGGGCTGACCCCTTCCTGTGCTCCCACCGCCCAGAAAATATGCCCGAACGTCATTACCGTTCCCGGCGCGTTCTGGCGGTTGTTCATAAAGGTTCTGTCCAGGAACCTGTCCA
>CANDMD010000258.1 GCA_947385725.1 uncultured Lachnospiraceae bacterium
CACCCAACAGAACACTCTTTCCCTACACGACGCTCTTCCGATCTGGATCTCTACCACCGCGTCCACACCGCCGATAATGGTGTAATCCTGGTTTACCAGACTGGCAAGCTTGGATTCCAAAACCTTCTCAACCTCCTTGATAATGTCGGGACTGGTGCGATCCATGACCGCAATACGCCTTGCCACATCCGCCTGTCTGTCGGAAGGCAGGGCGGAAATAATAAGAGCCGCCTGACCGGGCGCCAGATAAGACAGGATGAGCGCGATGGTCTGTGGATGTTCGTCCTGGATAAAATTGATCAGCTGGGAGGCATCCGTCTTGCGGACAAACTCGAAAGGCTTCACCTGCAGCGACGCAGTCAGCTTGCTGATAACGTCCATCGCCTTCTCGGATCCCAACGCCTTCTCCAACAGGTCTCTCGCATATGTAATACCGCCCTCCGCAATATACTGCTGGGCAAGACACACTTCATAGAATTCGTTGATGACGTCCTCCTTCACCTGCGGCGTCACGCTTCTGGTATTCGCAATTTCAAGGGTCAGTTCTTCGATCTCTTCCTCTTTCAGGTGCTTGAAGATACCGGCGGAGCGTTCAGGCCCCAGCGCGATCAGAAGAATCGCCGCCTTTTGTATTCCTTTAAGTCCTTCGTTTTTCGCCATACCCTATATCCCTCATTTCATATTTAACTCTCTCTTAACCCTAACTCCCATGCTTTCGCTTCGAGGAAACTCAACTCCTGATGAAGAATGCCGTACTTCAGGCATTCTTCAGTGTGAAGCTTGAAATCACTTAACGAGGTACTTTCGAGTTTAGTGATTTCCTTCACACTTAGCCCCAGTCCTCGTTCAGCCAGTTCCTGAGCAGATTTGCCGCGGCATCGGGATTATCATCCACAAACTTCTCGATCATCTTGCGCGTCTCGGACTTGGTCTCCACATCAATATCCTCAACAGTTTCAGGATTGGACTGCAGCATACTCTCCACGGAAAGTTCCTCCTCTTCCGTCGCTTCCTGTCGGGACTTCATACTGCGCAGAACCACAAACGCCAGCAGCGCCAGAATCAGCACGATCAGGAAGATACTGAGCACATCCGTAGCCGCAACATTCAGTCCCTCTTTGTCAAAGAATATGGGAGCCTCATAGGCAATGATCGTGATCCGCTCCCTGTCAATACCGGTCGCATGGGCTGCCATGTCATAAAACTCATCGTCCACCGTCATGCGGACATCCTCGCTATGGGCAGCCTTGAACTCTTCCCAGCTGGTGCCGTCCAGAAGTCCCTGATCATCCACCTGTTCCTCGTAATACTCATGGTAGGTGATCATGGCTATAGACATGGAAGAATTGGTATAATCAATGCTGCCTGCGGGAGAAACTCCCGTTCTGGAATATTCGTTGGGCAGATATTTATCACTGATTTCCGTGGAAGAGGATTCGCTATTGGTCCCGTCGGGATTCACATATGTATTAAGGTTGCCGCCCTCCCCGTTGGAATCCGTCCCGGGAACTCCCGCCACACCATTGGTGCTCTCGGATTCAAACTGGTTATGCTCCGCCAGCATACCCTGGGCCATTCCGTCCGGTGCGGAATATTCTTTCACCGCTTCCTCATAGCTGGAAAAATCCACTACCAGATGGCTGGTCACTTCCACCATGTCAAACTGTTTCGTGCCGTACAGCACCCTCCTGACCTGATTGGAAAGCATGGACTCCGCCTGGTTCTGCAATTCATGCAGGGAATTGGCAATCCCTGCCGTGCCGTAATCATCCCCGCCGGCAAACAGAAGATTTATATCCTGATCCATGATGGTAATGTTGGCAGTAGTCTCACATCCCAACATGGTCGCCGCCGATCTTGCAATTGCCGCCGCCTGGGAATTAGTGATGGTTCCATTCAGAGTCAGCTGGATATAAGCGCTGGCATCCTCCTGTCCCGCCATCAGCGTGCCGTCCTGCTTTGGCATATTCACATATGCCAGGACATCCTTTATGGGTTCCAGCGTACCGAACGCCTGCCGCAGCTCCGCCTGTAGCCATAGGCCATAATATCTTTCCTTATCAGAATTGGTAGTGGACATACCGCTCTTCATGTAGTCTTCAAACTTAAGACCCTGGGGCCGGTAGCCCTGTGATGCGAGCGCATAATTTGCCTCAGGTACCTGGCTTTTCTCCACCTCAATTGTCAGCAGATCCGAGGAATCCTTGTGGGCAATCCCCGCTTCATCCAGTATCTTAATAACTTCCGCCGCTTCCGTAGCGTCACTATAGACACCAAACCGTGTGTATTGCGGCCTTGTAAACGCATATATGATAATGGCAAAGGTAAAGATGACAACTGCGGCGATTGCAATAATGATCGTTTTCTGCTTTGCCGTGAATTTATTCCACCATTCCAGTATCTTTGCCGGTATTTCTTTTAGCCTGTCAGCCATGACACTTCTCCCCTAGTCACTTTTTTTGATCAGATGGATCATACCTGCATCTGCATGATCTCTTTATAAGCTTCCAGGAGTTTATCCCTGATCGCTACCGTATACTGTAATGCGGTGGAAGCCTTCTGCATGGCGATCATCAGATCGTGAGTGTTTTCTGTCTCGCCCATGGCAAACCTGATCTTCTCATCTTCGGCGTCCGACAAATAGCCGTTTGTAGTCTTGATATTGTCGATAGCAGTATGTAAAAAAGATTCAAAAAGTGTTCCTTCGGCCTTCTCACGTTCCTCCGCCAGTGTTCCTGTCAATGAGGAGACAGAGGACGTCTTATCCAACCCCCTCAGGCTCGAAATACCTGTAATTGCTGATAAATCCATTATACCCTCCTAAAACGATCTGTTTTGTCTGTATTATCATAACTGCCCAGGCACCCCCCTCCCGCAAAGCTAAAATTGCATGGAGACTTACCTGAACTGTTACGTATCACCTCGTTAACTGTTCAGTTCCAGTCCCTGGAGTGCCATGGCCTTGCTGGCACTAAATGCCGTGGAATTGGCCTCGTATGCCCTGCTGGCATCGATCAGGTTCGTCATCTCGGTAATGATATTCACATTGGGATATGTAACATACCCATTTTCATCCGCATCCGGATGGGCTGGATCATATGCCATCGTCATCTCCGTCTCGTAATCCTCATAAACGCCGCTCACCTTTACCCCTTTTCCGGTATAGCCATGGGAGTACGCCGCTTCACCCAGCACCCTGCTGAAACTTGTCTGCCCTCCCTTTTCCTCGAAAGTCACAATCTTCCTGCGGTAAGGGGTACCATCTGCCGTCCTGGTGGTGTTGGCATTGGCCACATTCTCGGAAATGGTATCCATGCGATATCTCTGCGCGGTCAAACCGGACGCATTGATATTAAAAGCGTCAAACATACTCATACTCTCCTACCTCCGTTTATTTCATCACTGCCTTGAGATTGGCAAATTCCTGATTGATGCTGGTGATCAGTCCCTGATACTTCAGCTGGTTCTCCGCCAGCATGACGTTTTCATTCTCTATATCCACATTGTTCCCGTCAAGGCGGTAAGAATAATTCGCATAGTCCGTGAAGACCCTGGGCGCAAGACGGTTAGTCCTGATGGAAGCCACCTTGGCATCAGTCGTCTCGTACCGACTGCTTCCCAAGGCACTCTTCAGCACAGCTTCAAACGCCACATCCTGTCTCTTGTATCCGGGAGTATCCACATTAGAAATATTGTTGCCGATTGCCTCGTTGCGCAGCCAGCTGGCGTCAGCCGCCTTGTCGAGTACCCTGACATAATCGAATACATTTGCCTGAAACATAAACTGTTCCCCTTTCTTATCATATCAATAAAAGAAATGTTACACACCCACTCTATTCTATTATAGTGAATTTCAGCAAAAAAACAATAAAATTTGTGTTTTTTTATAAAAAAATTGAAAAGAGACTTATTGCGTCCACAATAAATCCCTTTATTTTCCAGACTTTCACGCACAAATCCTTTTGTCCGCTTCTATGACCCGGCCGCCGGTCAACGCCTTTGGTTCTGGTGTTTCAATTCCTCAATCTCATCAAAAACCACATCGTTTAATACCTTAATATATGTACCTTTCATACCCGACGAGCGGGATTCTATCACTCCCGCACTCTCAAATTTGCGCAGGGCATTGACGATCACGGAACGGGTAATTCCAACCCTGTCAGCTATCTTGCTCGCAACCAGTATCCCTTCCATACCGTTCAGTTCATCGAAGATATGGGTGATCGCCTCCATCTCGGAGAAAGATAGGGTGCTTATGGCAGATTTTACCACCGCGATCTTACGGTTCTCCTCCGCGCTCTCCTCATTCACCGCCCGCAGCATTTCCAGCCCCACCACCGTAGTCCCGTATTCACAAAGGATAATATCGTCAATGTCATACTGCTGCTCATTCTTATAAATAAACAGTGTACCCAGCCTCTCGCCGGCGATCTCTATGGGGGTGATAATGGCCTGGATCTTCCCGATCTCCTGGCTCTCAAAGCCCAGCGTCCTCAGGTTTACATTTTCCTTGGTGGAAAGAACACCCAGCAGCCTTTCATTCAGCATGGGGTCTATGAAACCGCCCACCGTCTCGTCCAACAGCTCCTGGATATGCTCTATGCCATCCGCCTTGCCGACGCCAAGGACTTTTCCCTTCCGGCTGATCACCAGCACATTGGAGTTTAGGATATCCCGCATCACCTTACATATATCATTGAACACAACCTTGCTGGAATTATTATTGTGCAACAATTTCCCAATCTTACGGGTTTTATCCAAAAGTTGTACACTGCTCATACAAATTCCTCCGTTTTATGATCATCACCCAATCACGTTCCTATTTTAACATAAACTTCGGAATAATACAACTTGTATGCAGTCAATTTATTTTACTTTTGAGATTTATTTGACAATTCTGACAAAACATGGTATCCACATTGCTCGTCAGGACACACCAGTTTATTTCCCTTTTCCAGGAGCATTGCGCCGCAGCGGGGACATTTCTCTCCCGATGGTTTCTGCCATACCATATAGTCACAGTTGGGATTGTCAATGCACCCGTAATACTTCCTGCCCTTCTTGGTCTTCT
>CANDMD010000259.1 GCA_947385725.1 uncultured Lachnospiraceae bacterium
GGCCGAAAATTTACCCTACGTGAAACATAGTGATAATTGGTGTGGGTTATACTAGTTCATCCAATCCCTGAAAAATTTCACCACGCCCATCACCGCCATAATGATGATCATCGGCACCAGTATTGGCCAGAGGAAAGACAGCAATGACACTACCGCACTGAAGATCAATACCACAATAAGCATCCCCAGAACAAGCCACATCCATACCGGCATACGCTTCCTCTCATGTCCCCGGGGCTCTGTCGCCCTGCCATATTCCCGATATTCTCCCGCATCGGTGTTATCCGCCTGCGCGCTGGTGGTAATGATGGTACGGGCTATCAGCCTGGGATCCCCCAGCGCCGCCAAAACCTCTTCCTCACTTTTGCCCTTCCGGATCTCCGTATTGATATAGTCCTCATAATACTGGATATTTTCTGAGACAACGTTCGCGGACACTTTTCCATTCAGGGCAAAACGCAGTTTTTCTATAAAATCCTGTTTTGTCATCCGACCTTCCTCTCCTCTGATCATTGCTATACTAAAGAACAGTTAAAGCTGATCCATTCCCTGTCCCGCGGTAAGCCTGCGGATATAAGTGTCAGGATCCTTTTTCATCTCAGCCATCGTATGAAACGCATTCAGCACCATCGCCTCTTTATTGCAGCATTCCGTATTCTTCCCGATATCCCGGATCAGGTTATAGCGGTCCATCTGCCATACATACAGATCCGTCAGCCCGTATCCCCTACATTTTTCTTCATCGCAAAAAGTATGATGATCCAGATAATACATAAATTCCTTCATCAATCCGCCGTCCGCAACCAGCTGCTCCCACAGTCCGTCAAGCCACTCCGGAGCCTTTCCGGCGTATCCACCGAGCGCCAGCAGCCCCTCATAGGCCTTTACCCTGCGCGCGTCATAAATAATTCCATTCATGGTCATCCATCCCATTTCCCCCAGGGGCAGACATTTTTTTTGACTGCAGCCCTCAGTTCCACATAGCACCCACATTTTCTGCACATACCCTGCATCAGCATATCGCAGCCCCTGCAGACAGCAAGCCGATTCTCGTACAGAGGTTCCGCCGCCCTGATATCCGGATCTATGTTTTCAATATACTCCCTCAGGGAACGAAAATATTCTTCCTGTTCCGACATTTCCCTGAGCAGGCACCGTTTACAGATTCTGAGCCCCTCCGTGTCATGTTCCATTGTATGCTCCATTCTATTTTATCACGAGTTCCTCATGCTTACAATCATAATACAAACAAAGAACAAAAGGCAACAATTCTGTCGTCAAAAAAAGTAGCGGAAACATCCATTCTCCAAGGATTTCCCGCTACTCATAAAGGGATGTGCACAAACGCACATAGTAACGTGCACAAACGCACATAGTAACGTGCGTTAGAGGATTCGAACCCCCGACCTTTTGGTCCGTAGCCAAACGCTCTATCCAGCTGAGCTAAACGCACATATGTGTTGCTACTTATTATTCACAACACAAGTAATTATAAACGTCCCGTGCCAAAAAGTCAAGAAGTTTTTTACATCATAGTATCATCCCGCAGTGCCTCCGCCAGGTTGATCTTCCTCACATTCCGCCAGCCAAGATAATAAGCCAGTGCCACCGTTCCCAGGACAGCCAGCAGAAAGACAGCTATGGGGATATACGGCGCCTCCGCGAGGAAAATTCCGACCTCCAGGTAACTCATTTTAAGCATATACCACATTGCCAGGACGGCCATCGGCACAGTAATCAGGATCGGGCGTCCCGCAATGACCAGTGCCTCGATACAGAACATCTTCCTGATTTCCGCCAATGTCATTCCCACGGACATATACCTTGCAAATTCCCGTTTCCTCTGGCGGACAAATCCCAGCGTGTTGGAAAACACATTTCCGATCCCGATCACCGCAAGCAATAAACAGAAGCCGCCAAATATGGCCATCATTCCCTGCATCATTTTCCGGTTTGACTCATACTCCTGCACACGGTTCTCGCTCTCCGCCGTATACTTTGCACTGACGATTTGAACCGCCGCATCCTGCAAAGCCGCCAGATCCGCAGGCTGCGCGTCTGCTTTTCCGAGAATGCGGATGTACATCTCCCCTTCGCATCCCCCAACCTGGTCCCTGATCTCTCTCCACAGAGAGGCCGGAATAAAATGTACCAGTTCATAATAGTCAAGGGTTGCATATTCCTCCCTTAACACAGGGACTTCCTCCGTATAAGCCAAAACAGGGATTTCTGCCGTCACAGCTTCATTGCCGGACTGCCGCAAGATGCTTGTGGCATCCTCCCCGGCGCTTTGCTCCCTGAGATAAGACGTTTCTTCCGGATGCCTGAAGTCCGGATTGGTCACATCCCGGATCCTGTTTCGGATGACCGCTCCGGTGACCGACGGCGTGGCGCCAATCCGTTCACAATAAGCAAGGAAGCTTACGTCGTCCATGATAATCACAGGGGCGTTGACCATCCATCCCGAATCCGTCTGTACCACATCATTGCCGGAAGCATGGACAAAGCCGCCAAAGGCCTTCATGTCTTCGCTGATTTGGTCTTCTGTTAAAATCGTTTTGGCCATTGCCTTCTGATAGACCACGGCGCTGGCCACTCCGGAAAGATTCCTGATCTCTTCCGCTTCTTCAAAGGAATCCACTTCTGCATCCCTCACCGTAACCATAATATCCCACACATTCTGGTATCTTTCAAAATAGGTTTCCCTTGTGCTGATCCCGGAAAGGGTAAAGAAGCACTGCATGAGCGTAAAGGCCAGGGAAGAAACGACCAGGGACAGGGTTGCCGTCCGCAGGGCTTTCCGCTGCGCTTTCAACGCATTGCCCGCCAGTTCTCCCTCCACGCCGGAAAAGAAAGCAAGCACGGGAGAGTTCTTCCTGCGTTTCAGCTGTAATTCCCCGGTATTCCTGATAGCTTCCAAAGGGGTCAGCCTGCTCAGCCTTGCGGCGGGCAGCCACGCGGAAATCCATATTGTGACCACCGTCAGGGATAGCGTCAGCAGAAACACCAGCGGATGATAGCCAAATACCGCCTCATGCCTGCCCGGTACACTGCTGCCCAGCAGGACATTCGTCAATTGCACCAGCCCCCAACCCATAAAGATTCCCAGCAGATCTCCCGCCAGAACCGGAGCGGCGCACAGTACTGCCGCTTCCTGTACCAGGCAGGCACGGATCTGTTTCGGTGTCGCCCCGATGCTGGAAAAAATGCCGAATTGATGAATTCGGGCATTCATGGACACCGCAAAGGAATTATGGATAATGATGATCAGCGAAATGCACGCCAGTCCCGTTATCACGATAAACAGCGGAAACACCAGCCTCGGAGCCGTATCCTGGGGGCTGCGGATCAGGTACATCGCCAACAGCCCATAATGATAAGAAACCGCTTCCGGCGCAATACCCAGGGCTTCCGCAATCCGCGGCGTGTCGGTCAAGACGTCCCTCCTGTCCAGAAAATAAAGATCCGCTTCCTTTTCATTGACCGTCACTTCCCTCACGCTTGCATAATTCTGAATGTATGCTATCGCTTCCTCGCTCAGTTCCCCGGTAATCCGGCTCTGCCAGCTTCCCTCCTCCCTTTCGATCCTCTCGATCTCATATTTCCATAAATTGTAAAACTCTCCGCACAACAGGGACAAAAGCAAGGCTGAAATAAAAGCCGCGACCACCACTGCCATACCGGATGACCGATTATTTTTTATATATCCTGATGAATAATCTTTCCACATAGCCATCTGCTGCCATACTCTTTATGACAGCTTTTTCACCTCCCGTCTCTCATCCTTCTGAATGCGCCCGTCCTCTATGGTTATGATCCGGTCCGCTTCCAAAGCCACCTTTTCATCATGGGTGATCAGCACGATAGTCTGTTCCAGATTGCGGTTGGAAAGCTTCAGCATATCCATGATCTCCCTGGAGTTTTTCTGATCCAGATTCCCTGTCGGCTCATCCGCCAAAAGGAGCGCCGGGCGGTAAATCAGGGAACGGGCAATGGCAACCCGCTGCTGCTGTCCTCCTGACAGCTGATTTGGCAGCGCTTCAAACTTGTCAGAAATGCCAAGGGAACCGGCAATCTTTTCCAGGTATTCTTTATTGGGCTTCTTTTTGTCAAGAGAAAGCGGCATCAGGATATTTTTCCGAACGGTAAGGGTGGGGATCAGGTTGTAAAACTGATAGATCAGCCCCACCTTTCTCCGGCGGAAAATGGCCGCCTGGGTCTGGTTCAGCCTGGAAAGGTCTGTCCCGTCTATGGTAACCGTTCCGCTGGTGGGCTTGTCCACACTGCCAAGAATATGCAGCAACGTGGATTTCCCGGAACCGGAAGCCCCGACAATGGCTACAAATTCTCCCTTGTCCACTGTCAGGTCGATCCCATCCAGTGCTGTCACCCTGTTTTCGCCTGAGCCATACACCTTTGTTACTTTTTCACATGTTAAAATGTTCATTCCTATACTTCTCCTCTCTGCGCGCCTCGGCGCGCATCAATTCCATATTTAGTCGGGACACAGCGCATCCCGGGATGCCAGCGCCATGGTATGCTTCTCTCCCGACGTAACAGTCAGACAGGACACTGAACTGTTACCTCCCGACAGATACAGTATAACAAATGAAAATTACAACTCAGTGACTGTAAAACCGGATTTCAAAACAAGCGCCCCCGTCAGGCATGTTTTTTGCCCGTAAAGTCCCATTCTGGCGCTCGACGATCTCCCTTGACAAAGCTAACCCGATCCCAATCCCTCCCTCGCAGGCATTCTTTCCCCGATAAAACCGCTCGAAAAGATGAGGGATATCCTCCTTACAAAATCCCTCCCCTTCATCCCAAATACGGATTTCCGTATACAGGGGATTCTGTCCGTAAGCGCAGTGAACCGTTCCTCCCCTGTTGTGTTCCATACAGTTTTTCATTAAGTTGCCCACCGCTTCCATTGTCCAGTCCAGATCGACTTTTACCGCCATCCCCCCTGATTCCGGAATATCAATGGAGATCGGAAGAGCACACGTCTGAACTCCAGTCACAGTTCAGGAT
>CANDMD010000260.1 GCA_947385725.1 uncultured Lachnospiraceae bacterium
GATGTGGAGAGGAGACTTCGGCGAAGCCCGTCCAATGGCGGGCTTTGCCGTGCATAAGGCTCATCGGAACGCCTATCGAGCCGTCGCAGAAAGTACCCCTGCCTCCCCTGCGCCGTCCCTTCCTCCACAAACCTAAGCCGCCTGGTACGATCGGGGCTGAATAATTACCCAACAGTACTCCACTCCCCGGTTTCCATAAAGCATTCCGCCTGCCGGTATGCCTTTTCAATGATTCCCTTGTCATACCCCATCAGTTCCAGGAGCCGGATGGCATTCCTGGTGGTGGCCCTGCCCTCCTGTAGCTTATAATCGAACATCACATCCCCGTCCCTTACCTCCTCCGAGAAATGATAATTGTCATATTCCCCCTCCAGAAGCCGGGTCAGTTCAATGTCATGGGTGGCCGCGAAACACAAAATATTGGAGCCGCGCAGGCTCCTTAATATCTGGGTGGAAGCAGCGATCCTCTCCACCGTGTTGGTTCCCCGCAGCACCTCGTCCACAAAACAGAGAACCCTGCCACCCTCCTTCGCCGCATCCAGGATTCTCTTTAACGCCTTGATCTCCACAATATAATAGCTTTCTCCCGATCCCAGGTCGTCCCGCAATGCCATGGAGGAATAGACCATGTAAAGGACGCTGTGAAAGCTGTCCGCCGTACAGGTGTGTATGGTCTGGGCAAAAACGGCATTGATCGCCACCGTCTTCAAAAAGGTGGACTTTCCGGAGGCGTTGGAGCCAGTCAGCAGCACACCCCTCTCCGCGTTGATGCCGTTTTTCACAGGCCGGGAAAGCAGGGGATGATATCCCGCTTCCATGGAAAGACCTTTTCCGTTCTCCTCGAACACCGGCAGACACCAGCCTTCCTCCAGGGAGCTGCGGAAAAGTCCTGTGGCAATGGCTGTTTCCAGGAATCCAACGACACCGATGAGCGCGTCCACGTCCTCAACATGATCCCGCAGATGCTTCAACATCCTGTTAAATTTGATCAGATCCACATGGAATACCATCCTGACATAGTCCAGAACGGTTTCCAGAATATTCCCGCTGGCCTGTCCCCTTCCGGGATCCATGACCCAGAAGGAATTGCGCCGCATGGCCTGCATAGCGTTCCTGTGCAGGCGGAGCCGTTCCCATTCCTTCCCGCAGACCGGAATACTGATCTTCTCCAATTCACCGCAGACGTCCAGGAGACGCATGATATAAGCAAAGCTGGTGATATACGGATCGATCTCATTCTTTTCCTTGAAATAAGTAGTAATATTGTAGACCATCAGCGCCACAAGTCCCAGGATCCCTATCGGGAAATCGACCCACAGCAGGGCAAGGAAGGGCAAAAACAAAAGATCCTGGATCAGGCTTTTCCGGTTGGATCGCTCCCCCAGATAATCCAGGTTGTCCAGATAGTCATACAGGGAAAACTTCCCCGTATGGCCCAGCTTATTCATCTGCATCTGTACCTTTACCCTCTCGTCAGGATGTTCTGCAAAGAAACCCACCACATCCTCCAGATGCAGCAGTTCTTCCTCTTCCTGTTTCAGGGTGCGGAGTGTATAATACAGATACTCCTCCCCGGATGCGGATAAGGTGTAATTCATTCTTTTAAAAAGGTCATCCATCCCCAGGTCATTCCAGGTGATATCATCCAGCTGCCTCGGGGAAGGATGACGCTGGAAATAGCTTCCGATCCTGACGAAACGCTCCGGTGCATACTCTTTCTGCACCAGCCTGCCGCAGTCCCCGTAGAGGGATTCCATGAACCTCTTCTCCGCCCTCCGGGTGCGGTATGCATCCAGGAGGAAAAGTGCAAGCGCAAAGGCTGCGAATATCAGAACCATCAGCACTACATCTCCCATAAACTTCTGTCTCCCATTCTGTCTCTATATTGCCGCCCCTTATGCAGAAAGGGGCGGCGCAGTCCGACCCGCGGTCAAGCCACCAGGAAGAACTTGATCAGGAAGATCGCGGACAGCACATAAGTCAGCACGGAAACTTCCTTTGCCTTGCCGGTGAACAGCTTGATCACGGTATAAACGATCAGGCCGATACCGATGGCATGTCCGATGGAACCGGATATAGGCATTGCGATCAGCATCAGAGCCACCGGAGCCGCCTGGCTGAGATCGCCGAAGTTCACATTCTTTAATCCTGTCACCATCAGCACGCCCACATAGATCAGTGCGGAGGAAGTCGCCGCCGCGGGAATGATCGCCGCAATGGGCGCAAGGAAAATGCAGGCCAGGAACAGAAGGCCGGTGGTCAGCGAGGTGAGGCCGGTCCGTCCGCCCGCTTCCACGCCGGATGCGGACTCCACGAAGGTTGTCACGGTGGAAGTACCTGTCAGGGAACCTGCCACGGTTCCCACCGCATCCGCCAGCAGAGCTTCCTTCATCTGGGGCATCTTGCCGTCCTTGTCCAGCATACCCGCACGGCTTGCGGTTCCCACCAGGGTTCCAATGGTGTCGAACATATCGATGATACAGAATGTCACCACCAGGGTGATCACGGTAAACCAGCCGACTTCCATAAGACCGCTGAAATTCAGCTTAAACAGGGTGGTGTCCGCCATATCCTTAAAAGGGGGAAGGAAAGACGCCGTAGCCAGGCTGGCAAAAGGATTGATGCCCAGGAAAATTGCCTCGCCCGCCCAGTAGATCACACTGGCCGCCAGCATACCCAGGATCACGGCTGCCTTGACACCCTTCTGTGCCAGGATGATGATCACGAAAAGTCCCACGAACATGGTCACAACAGTCAGCACCATGAGCCCGTATCCGCTGCCCATGTCGGTCTTTGCCTTGCTGGGAGTCAGGGCACCGAAAAAGTGGCTCATGACATAGAACGGGCCTCCTGTCTCAGAATAGACGCCCGCGTTGGAGCCCAGACCAATGTTCATCAGCATCAGGCCGATGGCAGGGGCAATGCCCAGCCGGACGCCCATCGGGATGGCATCGACGATCTTCTCACGCACATTCAGCACAGAGAGGATCACGAACACCAGACCCTCAATCAGGATGATGCACAGCGCCGCCTGGAAGGATGCCAGATAGGACATGTGTGTGATCCCTACAATATTGCCTACCACTACGGCAAAGAAGCTGTTCAGTCCCATGCCGGGCGCCATGGCGAAAGGCTTGTTGGCCCCGAATGCCATGCACAGCATACCGATCGTGGACGCGATACAGGTGGCAAGGAACACACCGTTCCACAGGGGAGAGCCGCTGTCAAAGTTGGTCAGCAGGTTGGGGTTCAGCGCGATAATATAAGCCATCGTCATAAAGGTGGTCAGCCCGGCAATGATCTCTGTTTTCACACTGGTGTTGTTTTCTTTCAGTTTAAAAACTTTCTCTAACATGTTTTCCTCCTATTCAATTGCCGTTCACGGCAATTTGTTCCAGAACTGTAAATAGTTACTGTTGTCTATTGCTTAAGCGTTGACCAGACGCTTCACAATCTCATCACATTTGGCATATATGTTCTCCACGCTGTCCCCTACATTGAACTCTCTGTTATAATAGAGGATCTTTCCATTGATCATGGTCATGCACACATTTGACTTGCTGCCGCTGTACACCAGGTTCTTTGGAATATTATGTATGGGCTGCATGTTGGGCTGGTGCAGGTCGATCATGATGATGTCGGCATACTTCCCCTTTGCCAGCACATCCGCCTTGGAAAGCCGCATGGCCCTTGCCCCCTGGACTGTCGCCATGCGGAGCACCTTCATGGCGTCCGGGCTGGACGCGTCCCCTTCCCTCACCCTGCTCAGACCCGCTACCAGGAACATTTCCCGGAACATATCCAGGCAGTTATTGCTGGCAGGCCCGTCCGTACCGATGGCCACAGGAATCTTCCTGCGCTCGAAATCCGCGATGGGAGCGATACCGCTGGCCAGCTTCAGGTTGGAGGCGGGATTGGTGACCACATACATCCTGCGCCTGCGGAGCACCTCCATATCACTGTCCGTCACATGGACACAGTGGTATCCGCCGCCGCCAAATTCAAACACCCCCATGGTATCCAGGAACATGATCGGCGTCATGCCATACCTGGCCTTACACTCCTCCACCTCCTTAGCAGTTTCGGAGAGATGCGTGTATACCGGAGCCCGGTACTCATGGGCCAGCTTTGAGATATTGTAGATCAATTCCTTGGAACAGGTATATTCCGCATGGAACCCCAGCTGATAACTGATCAGGGAATGCCGCTTATTCCATTTTAAGTACTCCTCCTCCAGCTGCTCAATGGAGGAGCTGAAATTATTCAGGCCGCTGGTAAGCACACAACGCATCCCCATATCCATGCAAGCCTCCGCGATGGTGTCAGGGGTGAGATACATCTCAAAGATAGAGGTGATGCCGGCAGTCAGATATTCCAGGATCGCAAGCCGGGTGAGATGGTAAATATCCTCACCGGAAAGCTTTGCCTCCAGGGGAAACACCTTCTCATTCAGCCACTTGTCCAGGGGCACATCATCCGCATAAGAGCGCAGGAATGTCATTGCGGAATGGGTGTGGGCATCCTTGAAGCCCGGCATCAGCAGGTTGTCCTTACAGTCGATCTCAATATCCCATACGATCCTGGGCAGATCCCTGGCCCACTCCCCCGCCAGTTCCTCCCGGGAAGCAATATACGCGATCTTTTCATTTTTGACCCAGATCTCTCCCCGGAATACGGGCTTGTTCTTTTCCATGGTAAGTATCCGGGCATTATATAATCTTATATTCATTTGATCGATTCTCCTCCGAATCCATAAGGAAACAGTTCCTTCAGACTGAACTCCCTGTAATCTGTAACACTCTTCGCAACGATCAGCGTCGTCTCCTCCGTCCCAAATTCCTGCAGCACCTGCCTGCAGATCCCGCAGGGATACGCGTAGTCTGAAGGATCCGTTCCCTCCAGCCCTCCCGTTACTGCCAGAACCTTTATCCTGCGCTTCCCGTCGCTGACAGCCTTGAAGACCGCAGTCCGTTCCGCACAGTTTGTGGCGCCGTAGGATGCATTCTCAAT
>CANDMD010000261.1 GCA_947385725.1 uncultured Lachnospiraceae bacterium
TTCTCCAGCAGCCGTTTCAATTCCTCATATTCCTCGTCTGCCAGCAAATCGCCCAAAATCAGATTGGAAACCAGACCTTTTGCGCTGCCCTCATAAATCTTGTCCAGGAAATTTTTCGTCTGCGCTGTCTGATATTCCGTTTCCGAAATGAGCGTGGTATATTCGTTGCGGCGTCCGATCTTTTTGGCGCTCAGAAACCCCTTGTTCATCAGCCGCGACAGCAGTACAATCAAGGTATTCTTTTGACACGGCTTGCCCCTGGCAGCCAGCCCATCCATGATATAGGGAAACAACGTCACATCCTCCGGGTTTCCCCATACGATTTTCATAATTTCAAGTTCAGCATCGGATAATTGCTGTAACATGATTTAGCCCTCCTCGTTGTATAACACAATGTTGACAATCGAAATATAACACAACGTCGTCCTTCTGTCAAGTACATAATTTTACAGAAGAAATTAGGAATACGCAGTCTCTACTATTACGCAATCCTAGTATAACCCACACCAATTATCACTATGTTTCACGTAGGGTAAATTTTCGGCCTGCAAGGCGGAGGAGGGAGGCGATGCGGTGGCATCGTTGACCGACGACAACGATGCAGACGGAAATTTAAACAAGCGAAACATGTGGTTAATTGGTGTGGGTTATACTAGGGAAGCGCACTAACAGTTATACCGAAACTTATGTTATACCGAGGCTTGCGCAACAGTCTCGGTATTTCAATGGTTTTCCTAAAATAATTCGGTATAATATTTCCGCTAGACTTCGATGTTCTTCTCATCCGCCCGTTTGACAGGCAATAAGATTCGGTATAATACTTCTCGCACAAAAACGATGCCTCCATGATAATAGACAGGGCAGACAAAACAATGTCTGACTATTATCAAAGGAGGCATTTTGGCTATGGAACAAAACCCAGTCACTGTCACATCCACTCCCTAAAGCGCTCTCAAACAGTTTCATGCATATGGTTTCTTCTGAAATATTTCCCTGTGTTATCTCATCCCACTGGAAGTATACCCAGTTCTGATACACTCTGGCCTCCATCATACCCCTGACGTATTCTTCCCGTATTTCCTCATATTGCTCTGCTGTGATCTCCCCTGCATCCCCTGCGGCATCCGCCTCCATACTATAGTAATGGATTTCATCCTCTCCGCCGTCCTCCCGGTCAAAGAACTGCTCCCGCTGCCGGATGGAATCCTGATACACCACACCCTCCCTCAGGTAATAGAATCCATCTTCCTCATATCCGCCATAAATCCCTTCCCTTGTATAGTCATTTCCCTCGTAATAGATGGTGCCCTCACTGTCCTGATACGCCGGAGGACGCGCCACGCCTCCGATATCAAAATCCGCCAGCCAGTCTCTTTCCTCACTGTCACACAGCCTTACCAGTTCCAGTTCTGTCACTTCCCCGCTGTCCGACAGGCCGTAGAAATGGTTTTCCGAATACCTTCCCGATCCCTGCATGAAGCTTGTTACCAGTTCCAGGCTGCCGTCGCCATCCAGGTCATACAGCAGATAACCACAGGAGACACCCGCCTCTTCTCCCACAAACCATACCGCCGCCTGTGCCGCATAGGCCGCCGCCTGCACATAAGCGCTCTGTACTTTCTCCGCAAAGCCTTCTTCCATGGGATGGTATACCACATCTGTCCGACACCACTCCGACATCCATTCCTCCGCCCATGCACTGTATTCCTCCCAGTCGAAGACCATCACATCCTCATTTCCGGCAGTATCGGCATTTTCCTCCGTAACGCAATATAACAGCCGGTCTCCGTTCACATCCAGTTCATCGGGAAAATCCTCCTCATGGATCCTTCCGTCCCAGGAATCCACAATATATCGCAATTGGTAGCAGTCCTCTTCCGCGTCATACTCATAAACCATATAGGGCCATACCCCTCTTCCTTCAGGGTCTTTTCCATGATTATGGGACATCTCCACCTTGACAATCCCATTGCCGTAGTAAGCCGTGCTCACCCAGCATGTCAATTCCTCCCGCAGGGCATCCGTCTCCTCATCATACGCGTAAACCACCTCGCGCATTTCCGACATATAGCTTTCGTTAAAGTTGAAGAGAAGCTCCTGCTTCCCGTCAAGATCCACATCCGCAATGGCAAAACAGTTATTTTCAAAATCCCAGGATTCCTCAAGGGTATATTCCTCTCCGTTGGGATCATGCCCTTCGGTCCTGATCTGCTCCAGGACATCCAAATATCTGGCATAGGGCTGGGGCAGTTCCGGGGACGCCGTCCCCGGCATATCCTCCCCGGGTTCCGCCCCCGGGACAGCCTCCGGCATATCCTCCCCGGAAGTCGCTTCCGAAGCGGTCCCCGGCACATTCTCCCCGGAGGCCGCACCACGCTCCGTTTCAAGGTCTCCCTGATTTTCCGGATCACCCGTCTCCTGAGCGCCTGTGGAACCGGGCGTCCCTGCCCTGGCGCAGGCGGTCAAGACAGACAACAACACAGCCCACAGCACTGGCCGGCAGAAAATCTTTCTTCTCATCTCTCTGATCTCCCCTTTTTCACAAAACCGCTGCTTTCTGTTAAATTTAACACGCTGATACATCATTTTTGCATCGTGGATTGCGGTTCGGTCTCCGGGGAGAAATCCCTTACTCTATCCCTTCTATCTTAAAGATAAATTTTACATTGCCTTCCATATCGTCCGCAATACCCGCATAGGAACGGTAGTCCCTGGAGACATTGACCATGGCCCTGAGACGGTCGATCAAAAGATCCGCTTCCTCCTCGTCAAAGGCTTCCGTTATCCTGCTGATCGCTTCCTCATCGAATTTCACCAGGCCGTCCTTCATCTCCCCTGCGCCGTCCTTAAGCTGCCTGACTCCGTCCAGCAGGGCATCACTGCCATCATTTAAGGTTCCCACGCCGTCATACAGTTCCTCCGTGCCATTGTAAAGATCATTTACACCGCCAAGGAGCTGTTCCGCGCCGTCCCGCAGCTGAACAGTTCCGCTCACCAGCTGGTCGCAGCCGTCCTTGGCGCTGGCAACGCCTGCGGTGTAAGTCAGCAGGCCCTGGTAAAAGGTGTTGTAGCTGTCCAAGGACTGTTTCAGGCCTGCGATCTGCGCCGCTCCTTCGCTGAGGGAGCCTGACATTGCCGCCAGGTTGTCGCTGACCAATTTTTCTTTCTGGGCTTTCACATTCTCGGCGATGGTAACCCGGATCTCCTCCGAGGCCATCTGCTGCGCTACCACTTCCTTTGTCTTGGCTGCTATGGTATCCTGCTGGGCAGCCATCTGCTGCTCTATCAATTTGTCCGCCTCTTTCACCATGGCATCGACTGCCGCTGCCTGCGCGTCATTACCGGACACGGTTCCCTGCTTCACCGCAAGATACTGCTCCTTCGTCAGGGGGTATCCCTTTGCCTGCATCCCCTGCAGTACGGCATCCATGACCTGCTCCCGCACCATCGCAGTCACAAGAGGCGCTGCTTTAGCGTTCACCTGCTGTTCCACCACCGCCGTAACCCCGGCAGTGATCTCCGCTTCCCTCTTATCCACTTCCGCCCGGACGGTATTCAGAACCGCCGCGTCCATACTTTCTAAAATACCGCTCAGTTCCTCGTCATAATTATCCATTGTCAGATTGACGGATACGCCGAGCTGCTGTAGCTGTTCATTGCTGTTAAGCTGTGTGTTGGCTGTGGTCAGAAGCGTCTCAAATACCTGCCTTGCGCCGCCGTTGAGCATGTCATTGTTAGCGGTTAGCTGACCCAGCCCGGTCTGAAGCTGTTCCGCGCCGCTGAGCAGGTTCCCGCTGCCATCCCGCAGGGTTACAGTCCCATCCGCCAGCTTCTTCGCGCCGTCCTTAAGCTTTCCTGCACCGTCATACAGATCACCCACGCCCTTTTTCAGCTCGCCTGACTTATCATAAAGCGTTACAAGCCCGTCATATAGTTGATCGGAACCGTCAAGCAGCTGGTCTACCGCATCGGTCAGTTCGTCCAGTACGTCGGTCAGTTCGTCCATGCTGTCCGCATCATCCAGGTTCAGGTTCCTGACCAGGTCATTCATGGCTACGCAGTAGGTGGTCTTTAAGGAGAAATCCGTCACATCCGCCTCAATTTCCACATAACCCGGCAGATTTTCCCCGTCAATGTCCAGGTTCTGTGCCATGCCGGGAAAAGCGATTCCCGTCACCATGATCCTGTCGCCGTCATTGATGACCTTGCCGGAGGAAACCTCCACATTACGGAATACTTCATTATCCAGGATCATACCTGTCACCGCGGTAAACGGCACATAGATCTGTTCCTGTTCCTCTCCGACTTCCACCGTTTCATACTCATTGACCGTAAAATCATAGCGGATCACCACATGGCCGCTCTTTCCCTCCAGATCCCCGGCCTTCACCTGCTTCCCGTCCAGGAAATAAGTGACCGTGAGGGTTAACGGCAGCTTTTTATCCGTGGTTCCCTGATAATAAATATCATTTCCTCCCGCCTGCCATACATATCCGTCGTTCTGTCTTATATAGCTTTCCCCGTTCTTCACCTCTGTGATATCGGCAAGCCCGGTCATATCCACGATGGAATCCGCCCGGTCACCGTTCCTGATCCAGTCGCTGACGATGACTTTACTGCTGCTGCCGTCTGCATTTGCCATGATATAGACCGTCTCTTCCTTTACGATCCCATCCTCCTCCACAGGCTGCCAGATATCTTTTAATTCTTCTTCCAGTTTCTCCTCCAGGGTCTTATCTTCTGTCCCCTGTCCTGCTTCCTCCACTGCCGCCGTGCCGGATATGCTGCCGGTCTTTTGGATTTTTGCATA
>CANDMD010000262.1 GCA_947385725.1 uncultured Lachnospiraceae bacterium
CTTCTGCAAAAGAAACAACGACAGGTAATAGAAAGGAATCTCTTTTAGTGAAAAAGTATATTTTATTAGCAGGTGTTAATGGGGCGGGTAAATCGACGTTGTATCAATCATAACATGGAGGGGAAAATGATATTGAGCGTAAGCCGCAGGACGGATATACCCCATTACTATCCGGAATGGTTTTTTAACAGGATAAAGGAAGGGTTTGCGTATGTAAGGAATCCCTTGAACCCCAATCAGGTGAGCCGGATCGATCTATCGCCGGAGGTGGTTGACTGCATCGTTTTTTGGTCAAAGAATCCAAAGCCAATGATGGAGAGACTGGATGAACTTGCGGGATATGATTACTATTTTCAGTTTACTTTGACCGGATATGGAAAGGATGTAGAACGAAATCTACCCGACAAAAAGGAAGACCTGATTCCGACATTTCAGGATTTATCGGCAAGGATAGGAAAAGAAAGAGTCATATGGAGATATGATCCTGTTATTTTCACCGGGAAATATACACCGGAATACCATTTGAAAGCCTTTGGGCAGATCGCGTCTTCCCTTCGGGGATACACGGAAAAGTGCGTTATCAGCTTTGTGGATCTGTATGCAAAGATCAAAAAGAGCATGGAAGCGCTTGGTGCATTTGAAATCGGAAAAGCGGAGTTAATGGAATTCGCAGGGGACATAAGCAAGATTGCAGGGGAAAACGGTATGTCCACAGGCAGCTGTGCCGAATGCCTGGATCTGGATCAGTGTGGCATAGGGCATAACAGCTGCATTGACAAGACCCTGATAGAGAAGATAACCGGCAGCAGGCTGAAAGCGGCAAAAGACAAAAATCAGCGTCCGGCATGCGGATGTGTGGAAAGCGTGGACATCGGTACATACAATACCTGCAAAACCGGGTGCATATACTGTTATGCAAACGTCAGCAAAAAAAGTGTGGAGAAAAGCTGCGGCGTATATGACCCTGCATCACCGATATTGTGCGGATCCTTGAATGAGAAGGACAGGATAACGGAGCGCAAGGTAAGTTCGTTAAAAGAATGTCAGCTATGTCTTTTTGGCGGATAGCCGGAAACATAGAGACCGGAACAGATAAAAGCACGGAGCAGACAAAAGTACGGAGGTACCTATCAGTGAAGAGAAAAATTGCTTTTTTTGATATAGACGGGACTCTCACGTCGGAGACAGACGGATCCATACCGGAGAGCGCGGTGGCGGGAATACGGAGAGCCAGGGAAAAAGGGCATCTCATGTTCATCAACACAGGGCGGTGCTTTCAAAATGTGGAACCCAGATTCCGCCAGGTGGGTTTTGACGGCTATGTGTGCGGCTGCGGATTGAACATTTACTGTGAAGGACAGGAACTGCTGTATGTGCCCATGCCCCGTCCGGTGAAGGAAGAGATGCTTTCGCTGGCCAGAGCCACAGAAGTCGAGATCTTATTTGAATCCCGGACGGGGGTGGCCTTTGACCTGTCCAGGCCATTGCGCAGTGAGAGGGCGATCCGGCTCTATCGCTGCTTTGCGGAGAGAGGGTATGACTTAAGCATAAAACCGGAACAGCCAGATTTTGTGGCTGATAAGTTTGTGATCTGGTTCCGGGAGCCGGAACAGCTGGAGACATTCCGAAAAGCCAGTGACCGTTACTTTGACTGTATCGACAGGGGAGGCTGTTTCCGGGAATTTGTGCCCCATGGATATTCCAAGGCTACAGGATTGCAATTTGTGTTGGATCATTATGGAATGTCTTTGGAGGATGCGTATGGATTTGGGGACAGTAACAATGACCTGACCATGCTGCAATACCTGAAAAACAGTGTAGTCATGGGAAATGCGGAATCCAGGGAACTGATGGACTGCGCTACATTCGTGACTAAAGCTGCCAGCAGCGGGGGACTATATTATGCGTTGGAGCAGTTGGGATTCTTTTAATGTGCTGACATGCGGCTGGTTGTCAGTTTATGAAATTCCCCTACAGGCAGGCGGATTTCCGATAGGCTATACTCGTGAGCAGGATTTTGCCGTTTTGCTCTGCAGCGTTGCAAGCCTGATGCCCCGTTGCTTGCAGCGGGGGTGTTGATTTGGCAAATGCTTCAGATTGGAGGATATATTACAGTATCACACTATTTCGGAAATATGTAGGCGATTCGCAGAATACACGCTTGAAGGCCTTGGAGAAGGTATATTGATCCGCGTATCCCAGGATTCCGGCGATCTCGCTCACTTTCTTGTCGGTATTCCTGATCAGTTCCGCTGCTTTCCGCATGCGCAGCTGATTGATGTACTGGCCGGGAGAAAGTCCCACCGTGTTTTTAAAATTACTGATAAACCGTTTTTCACTCAAGTTTACAAGGGATGCCAGCTGGCTGACGGAAGGGTTGGACAGATAGTTGGCTCCGATGTAATCTATTGCCAGACGGATGGCCGGTGTCCCAACGGTTCTGATATGTCGGGAAAAATGCTGTGCGTCCGGGCTCTGCAGCCCTTCTATTACAGGGCACAGATATTGTAAGAAGTCGGCGTACATCTTCAGGGAAAGCTGTCCCGAAGCGGACAGGCTGCGGAATTGTGACTGAAAACGCGCCGATTTCTGCCGTATGCTTCCGCCTGAAAGGATCCCCTCCACATTACTTTCTTCGAAGAGATCCAGACCGTTTCCCATTTCCAAAGTAAAAAATATAAAGATAAACTGACAGCCGTCAGAATCCGTACACGCGCTGTAGCGGCAGCCGGGATAGAACAATACCGCGTCCATGCTGTGGGCATAAAAATCCCGGCCCTCCATGGTAATTTTCACGGTGCCGCTGACAATGCTCCAGAGTGTGTAATGTTCTTTTGTCTTTTCTTCAAACCAGTGGCTGTCATGCCAGATCCAGTGACCATGAAGGATACGCACAGACAGGCTGGAGGTAATATTTTCCAGTCGGTTCATAGTAATATCAATGCCTTTCCTGTAGAAACGCTTCCCTTTATAAACTCATCGCAACAGTTCAGACAGGGTACTGAACTGTTACAAATTCTTCCCCTGTAGGAACAGGATTCAACATCCTTACAGCCAGTGTATCACATATTGGGTTGATTGTTAATAAGACTGATACTTTTTGACAAATAAGGGACCGCCTGGGACATTGTTTTCGCCGTGGATTTCGATTACAGTGTCTGTAGAAGTCAGGCTGGATGCTCCCTGGAGTGTCCAGCCCCACAGGTGGAAGTTTTTCAGAAGTGTAAAGGGAGGAAAGGCGATGATCAGATTATTTGAACAGCACAGAATCAGAAATGTGAGGGAACTGGACGGCATGTGGGACTTCACCATGGAAGGCATCCGGAAAAATTACAGACTGCCCGTGCCTGGCTGCTGGGAACAGCATCCGGATTTCCTGGCACACAGGGGAAAGGGATGTTACAGCAGGGAGGTCTATGTGGAAACAGAGGGTAACCTGCGGCTGGAATTCAAGGGCGTGAGCCACACGACGGATGTGTTCTGGGACGGTACGCAGATCGCCCATCATTACAACGCGTTTACACCCTTTTCCGCGGTGGTGAGAAAGGTGCAGAAGGGTATGCACCGGATCCAGGTCCGTGTGGACAACAGCTTCGGGGAGCATTCCGCGCTGCATGTTCCCAACGATTACTACACTTACGGGGGAATTACCAGGCCGGTGGCGATGGAAAGTCTGCCGGACGTGTATATCAGTGAGATACATTTTACACCTTCGTGCACGGACGGGCTCTGGAGTGCCAGGGTAGAAGTGACGCTCTGTAACATGGCGGAGAACGCTGTACAGGCGGTGTTGGACGGCAGTCTGACGGCCTGGCGCGGGAATGTGGCAGGAGAGTGCTGCACGGCTTGTGGGGAGCAGGCCGCAGACCGTGCGGACGGAGCGGAGGGAACTGTGTATTCCCTGTGCGGGGAAGCGGAGATACCGGCGGGGGAGGAATGTACCATTCTTTTGGAAAGAACCTTCCCCGGTGTATTGACATGGTCTCATCAGGCGCCCAATCTGTATTGGCTGCAGACAATCCTTTCCGTGGACGGGAAACAGGTGGATGACCTGATAGACAGAGTGGGGTTCCGCACTGTCGAATTGGATGGGACTAAGCTTTTGCTGAACGGCAGTCCCGTGTATCTCAAAGGCTTTAACCGTCATGAGGATTATGCGGTGGACGGCTGTGCCGTTTCCCTGCAGCATATGGTTCAGGACATGGATCTGATGCAGGACATGAATGTGAACGCACTGCGCACCTGCCATTATCCTAATGACGAGCGGTTTCTGGATCTCTGTGACGAGAGGGGCATCATGGTATGGGAGGAGAATCATGCCAGGGGATTCAAGCTGGAAAATATGCAGAATCCCAATTTTGAAAGGCAATGCGAGGACTGTATTAGGGAGATGGTCCAAAATCACTATAATCATCCGTCCATTGTGATCTGGGGCATCTTGAACGAGTGCGCTTCCGAGGAACCGGAGGCCAGGGAAATGTATCAAAAGCAGTACGAACAGATAAAGAGCCTGGATTCCACAAGACCCACCACCTCGGCTACCTGCCGCCATTTCACGGATATCTGCCTGGATCTGCCGGACATTGTTTCCTTTAACATGTATTCCGGATGGTACAAGGACTGCCCTATCGGGGAGAGGAATGACCAGGAAATAGACTGGATCCGCAAATCCGGCGGCGAGGGGAAGCCTATCATTGTCAGTGAACTGGGCGCTGCGTCCATCTATGGCTACAGGGACCGTTCCAGATGAGATCGGAAGAGCGTCGTGTAGGGAAAGAGTGTTCTGTTGGGT
>CANDMD010000263.1 GCA_947385725.1 uncultured Lachnospiraceae bacterium
TGCCCCGACTTGCTCCACACATTTGACATAAGGTACGATCAGGTCGGCAAATAAGGCGATGCCTACCAGGATCACCAGAATGGCCAGGCCCGCCACGGCAGATTTATTTTTACGAAAACGGCGCCAGAATTCGGCAAGCTGTTCTCTTGTTCTGGAATGACTCTTACTCACGGCGCTTCCCTCCATTCTGATATTTTGCCTTGATCCTGGGATCAATAAATGCATACATCACATCCACGATCAGGATGATCAGGCTGAACAGTACCGCTAAAAACAGCGTAGAACCCATCACCACCGGAATATCCTTCTGCCGGATCGCCGTGGTGATCAGCGTCCCCATGCCCGGCATGGCAAATACGGTCTCCGCGATGATCGCCCCTCCCAGGGATGCCCCGAAGCTGGTGCCAAGGGTGGTCACTACGGGGAGCAGTGCATTTCTCAGAGCATGCTTCCAGATGATCCGCTTCTGGGAAGCCCCCTTCGCCCGTGCGGTACGGATGTATTCCTGCCGGACAGTCTCCAGCATGGCGGAACGTGTCAGGCGAAGAAGCCCCGCGGCCGAGGTCATACAGACTGTAACGGAAGGCAGGATGAACGCTTTCAGGCTGCCTGCCCCGTAGGACGGAAGGATTCCCAACTTCATAGAAAATAAAAGCATCAGCATCAGTCCCAGCCAGAACCCAGGTATGGAGGCAAAAATAAGCGCTACCACCACCAGCGTCTGGTCCAGTGCCGTGTATTGTTTGACCGCGGACAGAATGCCGAGGGAAATCCCGATCACCGACGCCGCGGACATGGAGATCAGTGTCAGCAGAAAGGTATTCGGAAACCGCGCCATAATGTCCTGAATCACCGGCTGCCTGCTCTGATAGGAAGTACCCAGGTCAAAATGCAGCACCAGATCTCCGATATAGTTAAGAAATCGGATAAAAAACGGTTTGTCATAACCAAATTCCGCATTCAGCGCCGCGATATCCTCCGGCTTCGCCGTAATCCCCAGTATAATGGAACCAGGATCACCGGGCGTCAGTGAAAGAATGGCAAACACCAGAAATGCCACTCCCAGAAGAACCGGAATCATGTACAGCAAACGCTTGGCAACATATTTATACATAAAATGCCCCCTTTTCATATGATGAAAGCGTTAAAAGGTATTTTGGAAAGTACTCTATAGCACTTAGAGCGTGTCTAAGACACGCTCCTGTCATATTCTTATATAAGGAGTTGTAGGAAAATAACTGACACATCCGAAGAAATATCCTACGCAATCTGTATCACTTATTTTTCTACAACTCCTAACCCGGATAAACCGGAACCAAAATTTTGCCATTTTGCGCAAGATTTCATTCTTAAGCGCCTAAAGTTCTCAACTACAACTCCTTACTTCCAGCTGAAGTTATAAATCGAATAGATTCCTTCATATGGAAATTCCTGGCACTCCAGGCTGCTGCTGTGCGCGTACAGTGTCAGCGGGTTGCAAAGTACGGCATAGATTGCCTCGTCCTGCGCCTTGGTCAGAATCTGGTCAAAGATCTCTGCCCTGGCATCCGTATCTGTCTCTGTCCTTGCCTGGCCAAACAGCTCATCCATCTCCGTGTCGGAATAACGCGCATTGTTGGCTGTGCCGATATAATCTGTGGTAAATGCCATTTCCAACTGCTGAGAATCTCCATCCAGCGTCATCTCCAGAGCCGTAATGTCATAGTTCCCGCTGGTCAGATCGTCAATATACGCGTTAAACTCTTTTACGTCAATGGTCACATCCAGGCCCACTGCCTTGAGATCGTTCTGAATCACCGTCGCGATGTTGGAATACTTCTCCGCCACAAGGATGGTTCCCAGATCATATGGGGTGGTAATTCCCGCCTCCTTCAGCAACTCCTTTGCCTTATCCGGATCATAGGTGTACTGGGGCTGGTCATCGGAATAACCGAACCGGTCCTTGGAGCAGATATTGGAGTTCACCTCCGCCTCATCATCATAGCAGACCGCAACTACATTTTCCCTGTTCACCGCATAATTAATCGCCTGACGCACCTTCACATCATCGAAAGGAGCCTTCTCCGTGTTCATGGACACATAGGTAAATCCGGAATTGCCGACCTCTTCCACCTGGATCGCGTCATCCCCTGCAAGCTGCGCGATAGTGGAAGATTCGATGGACGCAAAATCAATTTCCCCTGTCTTCAATGCAACCGCTGTGGTGGACTGATCCGGAATCACTTCAAAAGTCACATTTTTGATTGCCGCTTCTCCTCTGTAATAACCGTCATAGGCTTCCAGCGTCACCTTGCTGCCCTTCTCTCTTCCCGCATATTTATATGGACCGCTTCCCACCGGATTATTCACGAAATCATCCTCAGACTTTTCAAAATATGCCTTGGAAGCGATAGACACCTGGGTGACTCCCAGCAGGAACGGGGAATACGGCGCGTCCAGATGGCAGATCACTGTCGTGTCGTCCGGCGTTTCCACGCTTTCCAGCCCAATGACCTGGGCGCCCTGATATTCCGAATCCATATACAGCTCCAGGGAAAATTTCACATCGGCGGAAGTCAGCTTCGTTCCGTCGTGGAAGGTCACGTCATCCCGCAGATGGAACGTGTAATCCATTCCGTCCTCACTGATCTCATAGTCTTCGGCAATCCTCGGCTCCGGGTCATGGGCGCCGTCCGGATTCATAAACATCAGCGTATCATAAAGCTGGCTCAGAATGGTATGCTCCACCGTGGTGCTGAAATCCGACGGATGCAGGGTATCCACGTCCACATCCATGGCAATGGTAAGTGTATCCTTTGACGCCGCCCCTGCGTCCGCTCCTGAATCGGAGCTGCTGCCGGATCCGCTGTCTGCCTGCCCCTGGGACGACTGCCCGCCGGAGCCTCCGCACCCTACCAACACAACGGCCATCATAGCCGCCATCAACATCATCGCTCTCTTTTTCATTCTTTTTTATCCTCCTTCATTTATTATCCTCCAGTTACACTTTGCACAAATTTGTAACCGGGACCGGCTTTTCTTCCTCCTTCATTTGCTTTTCGCGTATCTGCCCACTGCCCTCACAGATGTGCCCGCAATCCCATGAAAATTGACTTCGTCAATGTGGATTGCTCTCGCAGTCCGTACGTTTTCGTACGGATAGCGCAGCAAATACGCTATCCTGTGCTGAGCAGTTACCTTTCCGCCTTAAAATTGAAATTCGTATTTTGAAAATGCCTGCAGCAGATCCACGCCTGCCTCAATATCCTTCTTCGATGCCACAGCACTCTGGCTGTGAGGGTATCTGGTCACTACAACGATTCCGCCTGCCCGCACTCCGAACCGGGACAGGTTCATGCTGGACGCGTCCGTGCCTCCCTTGTCAATGACCTCCCTCTGGTAGGGAATCTTCTGCGCTTCACAGCAGTCCAGCATGGCCTGGACTACGTCCGTATCACAGACGACCGACGGATCGCAGATCTTGATCCCAATCCCTCCGTCCACCTCATTGCTGCCCTCCAGGTCACAGGGATAATCATGAGCCGGAGAAATATCTACCGCCACTCCGATATCCGGCCGAATCCTTTCCGCTGCCGGCTTGGAGCCTCTGCAGCCCAGTTCCTCCTGTACACAGAACACATAATAAATGTCATTCGGACCGCCATGATTTTCCTTCAGTGCCTCCAGAAGCTGGTAACAGCCGATCCGGTTGTCCAGACTCTTGGAACAGATCCGGTCATTTTTCAGGGACAGATACTCTCCCATGTAACCACAGGCGTCGCCGATATTCACATATTTCATGGCATCCTCTTTGGATGTCGCGCCGATGTCTATGTACAGCTTTCCGGCGTTATTCGCCGCCTCTTCGATGGTTCCCTGACAGCTTACCACCCCAACCGTGCCATTCTGGAAGCGCACCCGTCCGTTGTAGGCGGAGCCTGTCCAATTCCAGCCCAGGTTGCAGACCCGCAGCCTCCCGTCCGATTCAATCTTTTTCACCATGAATCCGATCTCATCCATATGGGCGGCAAACATGATCCGTTTGCCATGGCTGCCGCCTGAGCCCTTCTTCAGGACAATCAGGTTCCCCACCGCGTCTGTCATAATCTCATCCGCGTAAGGCGCCGCCTCTTTTTCAATAAAATGGGCGACCTCCTTCTCAAATCCTGAGACACCCCATAGCTGCGTCAGCTCTTTTAATAAATTTTCATCCCTCAAACTAATGGACCTCCCTTTGTAACTACTCAGCACAGGAAATGTACTGTCCTGTTTTGAACAGTCTTGTACGTCCCTCTGCAAACGGACTTTTTCGCATTAAAGCCCTGCATTGTTAAAGTTTATCATTTTTAAGAATATTTTGCAATATGTATTTTGCAAAATCCTCTGGACTCGCTTTCACAAAACGGCAGCAGACCATAGACTCGTCTGCTGCCGTTCCGAAAGTCAGTTCATTTTTCAAGAAGGGCATCTATCATTTCTTTCCAGTCTGATTTTTCTCTGGCTCCCACAACCGTATCCAGCAGCTTCCCCTCCTGGTCAAAGAAAAATGTCGTAGGCACCGCCGTCACCTCGGAAAGAAGGCCGTCATTCAGCGATTGATTCAAGAGCAGGTGCGGATAATCCGCGCCGGTCTGCTCGATCAATACTTCCGCCAGCTCTGTCTTCTCCTCATCCGCCCCTTCCGGCACATTGCTGACAATCCCGATGATCCGGAACTCTTCCGGATCGTACTCCTGCGCCAGCTCTCCCAGCTCCGGCATCTCGCTCAGACATGGGCTGCAGTAGGTGGCCCACACATTGATCATCGTGAG
>CANDMD010000264.1 GCA_947385725.1 uncultured Lachnospiraceae bacterium
CAACACCCAACAGAACACTCTTTCCCTACACGACGCTCTTCCGATCTAGATGTAACCTCTGTCAAACTGCATACCTTCCACCAGATCCAGCTCGGTCTGCATGGTCTTGGACTCTTCGATGGTGATAACGCCGTCGCCGCTGACCTTCTCCATGGCATCCGCAACCAGCTGTCCTACTTCATCGTCCCCTGCGGAGATAGCGGCAACTCTTGCGATATGCTCCTTGCCGTTTACCTTCTGGCTCATCTTGGAGATGGACTCCACTGCACAGTCGGTAGCCTTCTTCATACCTTTTCTCAAGATAATGGGGTTAGCGCCTGCTGCCAGGTTCTTCATACCTGCATTGATCATCGCCTGTGCCAGAACGGTTGCCGTGGTAGTACCGTCGCCTGCCACGTCATTGGTCTTGGTAGCCACTTCCTTGACAAGCTGCGCACCCATGTTCTCGAATGCATCCTCCAGCTCGATCTCCTTGGCGATGGTAACGCCGTCGTTGGTGATCAGGGGCGCGCCAAAGGACTTATCCAGTACCACATTCCTTCCTTTGGGACCAAGGGTTACCCTGACGGTATCTGCCAGCTGGTTTACACCTGACTCTAATGCTGCACGGGCCTCAGCGCCGTATTTAATCTCTTTTGCCATAATGATTGCCTCCATATATAATATTATATTTGATAGAATTAAATTTTCAGATTGCGCATTGTGAGCAGGCTCCCATACGCATCTGCAAATTTCATTCCGCACTACTCAATGATTGCCAATATGTCGTTCTGTTTTACAACGATCAGTTCCTCGTCATCATCCAGCGTCACGTTGGTTCCTGAGTATTTGGAGAAAATAACCTTGTCTCCTACCTTCACTTCCATCTTCACTTCCTTGCCGTCAACCACGCCGCCGGGGCCTACCGCAATCACCTCAGCCTGCTGGGGCTTCTCCTTGTTCTGGCCGGGAAGGACAATACCGGACTTGGTAGTCTCCTCCGCTTCCAACTGCTTCAATACAACCCTGTCACCTAAAGGCACTAACTTCATGATATCTACCTCCTGAGTTTGCTTTATTTTCTATTTTATTAGCACTCACAGATATCGAGTGCTAATTACTAAGACATATATTAGTTTTATATGTAAAAGTTGGCAAACTTATTCACATGGATATACGTCTTAAAATCTCCCGAATCCTCTTCTTATCTATTATTTCCTTTTGTTTTCTTATACAAACCACAAATATGCGATTTAATATTTACTTTATAAACTGTTCTGATTTGTTTATTTTTTATGGTTCTTCCATATTCCAGACAACCGTTACCGAATCCGAAACCTGTATATCATCCGGCTCAATATTCAGGGCATAGCTGCCATCCTCCTCTGCCGCGGACATACCTCTCGGTGCCGCGCACACTGCCCTGTTCATGGGGCGGATTTCAAGATCCACCTCTCCCCAGGAGTAATCAATGCTCCGTATTTCCTTTAATTTCACCCCTGCTGCCGCGGAGAGAACCGCAGCCTTGTCCATTGCATCCCTGACCGCCTTGTCCAGCAGTTCATGCTTGGCGGCTTCCGGGTCTTTCACGGTATAGCTGATCCAAAATTCCGGTTTTGCAGGACAGTTGGCAAGGGCATACAATATCTTTCCCAGCCGGTCATTATCTGATGCAAACTCCACTTTCATGACATGCCTGAACTTATAGCCTGTCAGCTTCTGCTTAAAAACCCCATTCTTTTTGTAGCCTTCGTACTGCGGATCCACCTGAAAGGAAAGCGTTTTCAGTTCTTCCCCGTCAAGGCCATATGACCCGAGAAGCTCTTTCAGCTGATCCGTGTCCTGCGCGGAATGGCGCAGCGCCTCATCGTACTCCGGATAGGAATCCCCCAGTGTCAGGGTGATGCGCGTCGTATCCGGCTTCACCCTGATCTGTCCTCTGCCTGTCACGCGGATGGTTTTCGTATTCTCCATAGTAATCCTCCTCATATATCCTCGTATAATTACAAAAGCCGGAACCGATACAATATATCATTTCGGTTACCGGCTTTCGCCTTATTCCCGCAAGCGACGATTCATACAGCCATGCTTGCCCTGACTGCCTATTTACACTATATCATTACATCGAATACTAATGAACCGACCCATTAGGCCGTCTCAGGAAATGTAACATATATCAGCACTTGATCTCCAGATATCCCAGGAGCTTACTCATATCGTACTCCTCCAGCACACCCAGGTTGGAATCATAGTACTTTCCGTCAAAATGGATCAGATAGTGGCTGAAGCGCCCCATTCTCTCCATCATGACACAGCACTTGGGCAGCACGGCATCGCGCCCCTCTGTGTACACAATAATGTCATTATGATCGATTCCGTAATAATTCAGCGCGGAAATGATGCGTCCCATGGTGGCCTGCCACTCGCGGCAGTCCATAACGCTCATAACCTCCGCAATGGTAACGCCTGCAAGCATCGCCACACATGCCTGTCCGCAAAGTCCGTCCTCCGGCTGAATGATGACTTCCATACCGTCAATCTTGCGGATGGGCTTGTCGAAGCTGAACGGACTGTTCTGATCCATACGGATCAGGGAACCGTTTACATGGAGCAGGATCTTATGGGTAACGCCCAGTTCTACATTCACCGCATCCTCGTCCGTGATATGGATCTCGTAATTTCCCTTCTCCTTGGGATGCAGCTCACAGTCAATAATCCTATTGTCCAGGACCACATCCCCCTGGATCACATCGCGCTGCTTACATACCTCCCACACATTGAACGGAATCTGGATTGTATAGCCCTTCTCCTGCTTCTCAACCTTGGATTCGAAAAAATACCTCATATTAAATACCTCCATTCCGGTTCTTCCGGCCAATACTTATATAGTTCTATTGTATCAGATTCTAACCCTCTTGCAAACATTTTTTTACGGATCACTTACCATGATTTACCTGAGGTTACCTGACCTGCGAAGGAGAGATCCCGAAATGTTTCTTAAACAGTTTGCTGAAATGGTAGGCATCGTCATATCCCACCGTGGCGGCAACTTCCTGAATGCTTCCTGCATATCCGCCCTCCAGCAGTTCCTTTGCCTTCTCCAGCCTGATATTGATCAGATGTCTGATAGGAGTATCCCCTGTTTCACTCTTAAATATTTTGGAAATGTAAAAAGGGCTGAGATACATATTTTCAGCGATCTGGTCCAGGGATATCTTCTCATTGTAGTGATCTTCAAAATAGTTCAGTATCTGCTCCACCACATACTTGCGGTTTACAGACTCAAAAGCGCAGCCCTGGGGTTTCTCCATGGGCTCGCACTGCTCCCTGATGGCCAGGAGCAGGAACTGTATCATATATGCCTTCAGCATAAAATACCTGCCCTGCCTGCAGACGGCCTTCTCCGCCTCCATGGAAGAACATATCTTGAACAGTCTCTGCCGCAGCTCGCCGGCAGTATGAAGCATGTATTCCCCCTCCGGCAGGGGCAGGGAATTAGGTGGAAGTCCCTGTAACTGCAGATCCGAATATCCTATGAAAAATTCCGTCGTGGGTGTCTCGCTTTCCGGACAGAACAGAGCCTGGTGCCGGACACCCGGATTAAAGATCAGCAGGTCGCCCTCCTGCACCGTATAGATCTCGTCCTCAATACGGTATTTTCCCGTGCCGGAAAGCACAAAGGCAAGTTCCCCGTGGTCATGGCTGTGATAATTATCCTCCCCGCGGTTCCGGATGCCTTTCCAGGTAAAGAGAAAAGCAGGATTCAGGTCCTCCATGATAAACTGGGTATTTTTCTGTAGCTCCATATAGGATAAACCCTCCATTCCCGCTGTCATAAACAGCATTTTTTCCAGTCTATGTTGTTATTTTCTCTCATCCCACTGTATTGTACTCTTTTTGGCCGGAAAAGTAAAACAGAATTATTTTTCCAGGGCAAAATCTCGCAAAATTGCACAAGGAAGCAATTTTGACTTCGCGGTGCCGTATCGTTGCACTGTTACCAAAATCCTACATCAAAGGCACAAGATAGTCCATTTCCTTTTGTACCTGAAAAAGTACAATAAACCTTGCACAGGCAAAAGCAGATTGATGTCTGCGGAAAGGCGAGGTATACATATGACACCTTTAAAATGGTTTTACTCGTTTCTGAGAAAGTACAGGGCGCGGCTTTGTCTGGGACTGTTCCTGACTACCTGTATCGCCGGACTTTCCATTGTGAACCCCTACCTGTCCGGTATCATTGTGGATGATGTGGTGCTGGCAGGGAATTATGATCTGCTGCCCGGACTCATCGTCTGTCTGCTGGGCGTGACCCTTCTCACCGGCATCCTGCGCTTTTCCTATCAGGTGACCTTTGAGACCGCATCCCAGGGACTTCTCTACGATATGCGCGGAAAAGTATACCGCAAACTGCTGGAGGAAGACTTTGCCTTTTATAATAAGAAGAGAACCGGCGACCTGATGAGCCGGCAGACCGGTGACATGGATGCAATCCGGCATTTTGTTGCAGCCGTTATTTATACGGTATACCAAAATATCCTGCTGTTTATCTTTGCCCTTTTGATGGTCTTCACAGTCAACACGAAGCTGGCTCTTTGTATGCTGGTAGTGCTTCCCTTCACGGCGGTTACCACATACAGACAGTCCAGGGAGGTGAAACCCGCATTCCAGAGAAACCGCAACTGCTTCTCCTCCCTGAACGCCTTCGTGCAGGAGAATGTCAGCGGGAACCGGGTGGTCAAAGCCTTCGCCAAGGAAGACTACGAGATTGAGAAATTTGAGAAGGAAAACGACAAATTCATG
>CANDMD010000265.1 GCA_947385725.1 uncultured Lachnospiraceae bacterium
CAAATATCTTAAAATACTGATACCCCTGGATCTCCTGGGAATCCGCAGGGGAAGCCGCAAACTCCACAGCAGCCTTGGAGCAATTCTTCATATCCGCAGTAGACGCGACACTCTTACCGTCTGTGTCCATGACACAAAACTCCACCCTGGCTATTCCTTTGAGTCCTTCTATGGTATTCTGCAATATCTGATTTGAAATCATGGCGCCCCCACTTTCATAACTTTTGTATTCCTAAAAAAGGCTTTCATATAAAGAGTACAAAAAACGACATAAAAAAGCAATAGGTTTTTATGAAAATTCACAAAAAAACTGCCCAAAGGTTAACCCTCAGGCAGTCATATGTCCTTAGGAACTACAGTTCCTCATCCGAAATCAGACCCGCATATCAAAGTTTGCACCAACTGCCGGATTCACGCTTCTCTCCATGGCAGCTGCATCTATCATCTCCACCAGACCCTGACCCAATGCCTCATTGGTATCCATTGCCTTGCTGAGCACCGCCGTTCCTACCTTTGACGTTGTGGAAATGGTACTCAAGTCCATTGACAAACCAGCTATATCCATAGTAAATACCCCCTTTCATCGGATGGATCTATCTTAACACATATCCTTCCCTTTTTCCAGTCCTTCCCGCATATTTTCAGATTTCTTAAGAATCTCCCTCAAGAAACTATGAACAAAAGAAATCTTCACAGTTCCCAGAGCGTGTTTAAAAAATGCTTTCCCTGGGGCGTGCAGACCGGGGGAATGATTGTTCAAACACGCCCTAAAGCCTTCGAATGACTTTTTCCTTAATTTCAATCCTGCCCTCTTTCAGGAGGCGGCCTACCGCACGCTTAAACTCATTCTTGCTCATGCCAGTCTCATGGGTGATGACTTCAGGCGCCGCTTTATCGGTAAAAGGCAGTACTCCGTCATAGCTGTCAATGATCTCCATGAGTTCCCGGGCATCCACATCCATCTGAAGATACGCCTTGTCACGGATGCTTAAGGTCAGCTTGCCGTCTTCCCTCACCTGGGTCACCCTTGCCATCACCTCATCTCCCAGTTCTATCCTGCCGTACAACTCCTTTTTCGGTATCAGTGCGGAATAAATATTGTCCACCGCCACAAAAGCGCCAAAATTATCACTGATCTCATATACCCTGCCCGTGACCTTGTCTTCCGCCTTATAAGGACTGTCCGTGCGCAGATTGTCATAGACATTCATGGTGGCACAGAGCCTGCCGCTCTTATCGATATAGAGGGATACCAGGACCTTGTCTCCCTCCCGCACTCTGCCTCTCTGCTGCCGGAAAGGCAGCAGCAGATCCTTCTCCAGCCCCCAGTCCAGGAAAGCGCCGATCTTCCCCACCTGCACGACCGTCAGTTCCGCTACCTGACCCATACTCAGCTTAGGTTCCCTGACCGTAGCAATCATCCTGTCCCTGGAATCACGGTAGACAAACGCTTCCACGGGATCTCCGATCCCGCTGCCCTGGGGCACCTGTTTCGCGGGGAGCAATACCTTTTCCTCCTGGCTGCCCTGCTCCGGTGCCAAGTATACCCCGAAATCCACCTGCTTTACAATATATAATAACTGTCTTTCTCCTAAACGAATCATTTGATATCCTTTCCCAGCATCTCCGCAATCACATTGGGCTATGCTTTCTCAACATCTCCACAACCACATAGGGCGCTCCCTTTTCATCGGTCAGGGATACTACCACCCTGTCCCCGCCGGTCACCACATAGGGCAGCAATACATCCTCCAGAAACGCCTGCTTCTTATACTCAGCGCGCAACTGTCCGATCACAAAATCCTCCGGAAGGAAATCCATAGTCATGTCGATAAACTGCCCGTTATTCACATGATGGTTGGTATCCAGATGATGTTGTTTCACCACAATGGCCTCGCCGGACACTCCTCCTTCCGGAACCGCAATCTTCCGGGGGGCATACTCCATATCCAGTTTATCACCAATCCCGTATTTCTGCGCCATTTCCTCACTGACCGGCACCGGTTTTCCCTTATCCAGGTCAAGAAGACTCCAGATAGAGTTGGCCTTCGCCAGATACTCGCCGTCCTCCGTCATCATGGCAAAATTCCTGTAGCCCAGAAACCCCTTCATGTCATAGGGCTGTGTGCCGACAATGACCCGCTCATACAGATTCGGGTAACGCTCCACCACGATCTGCCAGGAGGACAGCACCCACACCTGATGCACTTCCCTAAAATATCCCACTCCCAAACCGACATCCTCGGAATGGAAGGTGGAGCAGTCCTGAAAATAATTGAGAAGAGAAGCCATGGTAAGCTTCCCCTCACTGTCAGTTTCACTATATCTGATCCTGCTTTCAAATGTATACATAAACTGAATCCTTCCCTTATCGCCGAACCAACTCATCACTGAAATAATGTATCACCAAAACAATCCAGCGCAAAAACGTTTGTTTTACCACCAATTACATCACTGTAATAATTGCATCACGATCATGACGATCCAGAAAATGCAGTATAAAAGCATCCCCACATTTAAAATCACTGTGCTGAACCGTTTCCCTCTGGGGATCGCTACCTGCCCCCGTTCAAACGTGATCTTCTTTTTCACGGCGCATACAATAAGCAGGATCACCGTGGTCAATATGGATGCAATGACAAAGAATCCCAGCATCATATAAAGCACCCAGCCCAGGGCATTTTCAGACATATATGCCATCAGGGCGTCCATATCCATACCGCCCGCCACGATCTCCATATACCTGTCCAGATCAAGCATATCCAACAACGTCAGGCTGACCACACTTCCCATGAAATTGACTGCCATGTGTATGGCGATGGTGATCTTCAGCTTACCTGTTTTCACATAGAGGAACGCCAGGAAGCATCCCAGGGTAAAGGCGTACACAAACTGGTTCAGGTTACCGTGAAAGAAACCAAACATCAGCCCGGACACCAGCACAGCCACCCCCTGTCCATACTTTACCGTCCGTTCCACGATCAGCTTACGAAACACATACTCTTCCATAAGCGGGGCACAGATCACCATGTACAGGACCGCCAGAGGCATACTGATGGAAGTGGCAACATTGAGAATGGTATTCTGCACTGCACTGCCCTTGATCAGCCCGATAATAGTGGAAAAAATCATTCCCACAAAATTAGACGCATACATCACGCCAAAACACATGATCATTGCCAGCAGAAACTGCCACCACTTCATCTGCCTCTTTTCCACCGTCTCCGCCGGGACGGTCCGCACCAGCGCGATCAGGGCAGGCATTCCCACAAGATACATGGGCAGCATGGACATTGTAAGGTTAATATTGGGATCCTGTATCCACTCCGGCCTGAATAGCTGCGCCAATGCCATAGGGATCAGCTGCACCGCAAAGACAATGACCGTTCCCAGCACAAACATGCCGCCCAGTTTGGAAAAGTGTTTTCTTGTTACTTTTAATGGTTCTTCCATAAAACATGTCTCCTTATCATCTGTTCTAAAATCTCCGTATCCAATATTAAGATCATATCACCTTTTCCGGCATTTTTCCATAGAAAGAGAATTTTCTGAAAAATAATTTGTAACAGTTCAGCCATGCAACAATTTGCAAATTGCGCGTGGGTGCTTGCACACAAAGCACAATATGCAAATTGCTGCATGAGCGGAACGCCCTCAAATGAAATAAAAGGTGAGCCGCGTAAGCGGCGTTGGCTGCGAAGCAGACGCTTTTATGAACGTGAGGGCTGAACTGTTACAAATGATTCTGTTTATATCTGGTCATCCTCTTGAGCCGGGATCCCGGATTACTGTAGAAGCATTTCAGGCAACAGTCGATTGGCTTTCCATATGGCGTCCGATATGTGCCAGACCAGCGGCCGCGTAAGGTAACAGCATTACGAAATATGGCATGACATACCGGGCTTCCGCCTCCCACATCACGCTGAACAGGAAACCTCCGATAAATGTCACGAGAAAAACAAGTCCCTCCATTCCTCCCTCTTCAGCGCACTTTTCGCCCCTTTTTTTCCTTTTCCTCCAATGGTCAATTCCTGATATGCAGAAGCCGCATGCTCCCAGATATACCAGGCTCTGGTGCACGGACATAGCTGTCAGGAACACCCCTTTCGCCCTGCCCTCATATATTTCCCACGCCCCCGGAGTCCGTTCCCCATAAAAATCCAATGTTTCACTCAGGCAACCAAAATCTTCGCTTTCCCACTGTTCTATCAGCTTGTAATAATAAAATTCTGCCATATAGGCGGGATGATCTACCATATACCGCAGGGAATCCCTTACAGCCTCCCTGCTGATCCTGGATGTCATTTCCGCATTAAAAGAACATTCCATAAAAAGATCGGAATGATATCCGTTCCACCCACCGGGACTACGTCCTTCGTCCCACTGCATTCCCATGGCAATATAAGCAATGGCGGGAACCCCCTCCCCCATTGTGCTTTTTGCCCGATACTCGTAGAATTTCCGTGGCAGCACCACCCCTGCTGCCGCTGCTGCCACAAGCACAAACAAAATACCCAGATAACGTACCCGCTTTCTGGAAACACCTGCCACTGACCATACCAGGATACAGGCGATTACAAAGATAAGCGTATTTTTTCGGATTGCCACGGCTGCTGCCAGTCCCACATATGCCGCAGACAACTTAAATCAGAAAGGCTTCTCCGAATATTCCAGCAACATCCAATAAGCAAAAAAAGTCCATGCCATACTAGTACATCATTGCATTAATTCCTGAGTAATCAGCACTCGCTGTTCGCGCC
>CANDMD010000266.1 GCA_947385725.1 uncultured Lachnospiraceae bacterium
ACACCCAACAGAACACTCTTTCCCTACACGACGCTCTTCCGATCTTATTAAAGAAGTACTGAAAATAAGGCAGGAGCTGGGAAAAACTTCTGTAAAAAAATATGAAGCCATGCAGGCATGTATGTGCGGGGACGGCCGCATACGCGGACTTCTGCAGTTTTATGGTGCAAACCGTACAGGCAGATGGGCCGGAAGACTGGTTCAGGTACAGAATCTTCCCAGAAACTATATAGGAACGCTGGACACGGCAAGGGAGCTGGTAAAGAAAAGGCAGACAGAGGCGGTAAAGCTTATCTATGGAAACGTGCCTGACATCCTGTCCCAGCTGATAAGGACAGCATTCATCCCCAGGAACGGGAACAAATTCCTGGTAGCAGATTTTTCAGCCATAGAAGCAAGGGTTCTGTCATGGCTGGCAGGAGAGCAGTGGCGCCTGGACGTGTTCCGCACGCATGGAAAGATTTATGAAGCGTCTGCTTCGGCTATGTTTGGGGTTGATATCAGCCTGATAAAAAAGGGGAATCCGGAATATGAACTGCGGGGCAAGGGCAAAATCGCAGAACTTGCACTTGGCTATCAGGGTGGAAAAGGCTCATTGATTTCAATGGGAGCCCTGCGGATGGGGCTTAAGGAGGAAGAGCTTCCGGACATTGTAAAAAGATGGAGGGGCAGCAATCAGCGGATTGTGGATTTCTGGTATGCAGTGGAACGCTATGCACTGGAAACAGTGCTGTATGGAATACCTAACAGTATGCCATGCGGAATTTCTTTTGAACGGGATGAAGACTATATGATCATACGTCTGCCAAGCGGAAGGAGTCTTTACTATTATAAGCCGGAAGTCCGTCTGAATGACCTTGGCAGGGATGCAGTGCATTTTCAAGGAGTGGACCAGAAAACAAAGAAATGGGGATATATTTCTACTTATGGAGGAAAGCTTACGGAAAATATTGTTCAGGCAGTTGCAAGGGATCTGCTTGCAACTGCAATGATGAACCTGTATCAGGCAGGGTACTGCATCAACTTCCACATCCATGATGAAGTGATACTGGAAGTTCCAAAAACGTCGGAAAAGAATCTTGAAGAAGCAATCGCTCTTATGTGCAGGCTCCCCGGCTGGGCGTCAGGACTTCCGCTGGATGCCGACGGATTTGAGTCTGATTATTACAGGAAGGATTAAGTCAGGAGGAATTCAATGCAGTTTGACAGAATGATAAAAATAACTACCGGGACAAGCAGAAAAGCAACTGTCTGGAACGGACAGGAGATATACTGGTCGGACTTTATACAAAGCCTTGGCAGGCCGGTAAGGACGCAGGAAAGCCTCCTGGCATATAAATCCCTCCCTAAGCCGGAGCAGGACAGTCTGAAGGATATCGGGGGCTTTGTGGGAGGAACCCTGACCGGGCGGCGGCGAAGGAATGAAAATGCCGGGGAAAGGCACCTGGTCACCCTTGATGCGGATACCATAGAACCGGGCGGCACCCAGAGGGTTTTAAACACTGTTTCAGGACTGGGGTGCGCCTATGTGGTCTATTCCACCAGAAAGCATGAAAATGCGGCACCCAGGCTGCGCATTATTGTGCCGCTGGACCGGGCGTGCAGCCCCGACGAATATGAGCCGATAGCCAGAAAGCTTGCAGAATTTATTGACATGCGGATATTTGATCCGACTACCTTCGAACCTGTAAGGCTTATGTACTGGCCCAGCTGCAGCGCAGACAGTGAATATGTTTTTCTTTATGAGGATAAGCCTTTTTTGTCAAAAGACGGAATGCTTGCTGCCTATAAAAACTGGAGGGACGTTTCAGAATGGCCGGAGGTGCCGGGAGCCGCAAAGATACGTGACAGGTCAGCTAAAAAACAGGGGAACCCGTTAGAAAAAAGAGGCATTGTAGGGGCTTTCTGCAAAAATTTCTCCATAGAGGAGGCAATGGAAGAGTTTATTCCAGGAGTGTATGAACCTACTGACGATCCAACGCGTTTTACATATGCCGAGGGAAGCACTGTAGGCGGAGCAGTGCTGTATGAGAATGGAAAGTTTCTCTACAGCCATCATGCGACGGATCCCTGTTCCGGAAAGCTGGTAAATGCCTTCGATCTGGTGAGGCTCCACAGGTTTGGGGAGGAGGACGAGGAGGCAAAGCCCGACACACCGGCAGGAAATCTTCCTTCTTTTAAGGCCATGTGCCAGCTGGCATCCGAAATTCCGGCCGTGTCGGAAATGATGGCAAAGGAAAGGTATGAAAATGCAGTAAGCTGCTTTGCGGAAGATTCAGGACAGGAGGCAGTTGATCCTTCCTGGGTGCTGAAACTGCAGACAAATAAGCAGACAGGAGATTTTCTCAATACCATACAGAATGTGCAGATGATACTGGGGAATGATCCAAGAATTGCAGGAAAAATATACCATGACGAGATGACAGGACGCCCCCTGGTATGCGCCCCGCTTCCCTGGGAGCCGCAGAATCTGCCCTACAGGGAAAGACAGTGGAAGGATGAAGATGACGCCGGGCTCAGAAGCTATCTGGAGCTGGTTTATAAGATTACGGGAAAAGAGCGAATTTTAGACGGGTTTGCAGTGTTTGCCATGAACCACAGGATACACAGGCTGAGGGAATATCTCTCCCATATACAGTGGGACGGAACGCCGAGGGTGGACACCCTTCTGATTGATTATTTTGGGGCGGAGGACAATCTGTACACAAGAGAGGCCATGCGCAAAACACTTACGGGGGCAGTGGCAAGAATATTCAGCCCCGGCACAAAATTTGACACCATGCTGATTCTGTCAGGAAGGCAGGGAATCGGAAAAAGCACCTTTTTCAGGTATCTGGGAATGAACTGGTATTCAGATTCCCTGTGTACTTTTGAGGGAAAAGACGCGGCAGAACTGCTGCAGGGATACTGGCTTATAGAAGCGGGGGAGCTTACCGGCATGACAAAGTCGGAAATGAATTCCGTAAAGCAGTTTTTAAGCAAATGTGATGACGTGTACAGGGCAGCTTATGGAAGAAGAACGGAAAAACACCTCCGGCAGTGCATTATCGTGGGAACCACAAACGAGACGGAATTTTTAAAGGACTATACGGGAAACCGCCGGTTCTGGCCGGTGGACTTAGGGGTATATCCCCATAGAAAAAATCTCTGGAAGGATCTTCCGGGAGAGATTTCCCAGATATGGGCGGAAGCTGTGATGATATACCGGCTGGGAGAATCCCTGATCCTGTCGCCAGAGGCAGAAAAGATGGCAGAGGGCGTACAGGATGAACACAGGGAAGTATCTTATTCAGAAGGCGTCATTATAGAATTTTTAGAAAAGAAAGTACCGCCTGACTGGTATAAAAAAAGTCTTTACGAACGCAGAAACTGGCTGGATTCAGAATTTAACCAGAAGCAGATACGGGAAGACCAGATGATGTACAGGGACAAGATATGCGCCATTGAAATATGGAACGAGTGCTTCAAAATGCCCGGCTACAGCAGGATGAAAAAGTCAGATGCGAAAGAGATTAATGGCATTCTGGAAAGGCTCCCGGGATGGGAAAAGCAGAAGGGAGTGATACGGTTTGGGGGAGAGTATGGACCGCAGAGAGGATTTATAAGAATGTAACAGCTAAAGTACAGTCGTTCTTTTTAAAAGAGAATGTTACAGAGAAGATGTAACATGTAAACATTTGGAAATATTCGCATGTTACACGGAAAACCACATAAATACTGGCAAATCAGGTATTTGTAACATTGTAACATTCTTCTTATATGAAATAAAAATACAAGGGAAATAAGGGTATACATAACCCCTGATACCCCTGTACGCATAATATATTCGCGCGCGAGGAAATGTTTCAATGTTCCGGCGGCAGAAAGAGGGCAGAATGAAAGAAAGCGAACTGGAGAGAAAATTCAGGATAATGGTTCAGAAAGCAGGAGGCAGGGCGTATAAGTTTGTGTCACCGGGAAATGATGGCGTGCCGGACAGGCTTGTGGTGCTTCCCGGAGGCCGGATAGGTTTTGTGGAGCTGAAGCGAAAAGGAGGAGCACCGGGAAAACAGCAGCAGCACCGGATGAGGGAGCTGGAGGCTATGGGGTGTTTTACAGATATTGTGGATGACCTGGAAAAGGCAGAGGAGGTACTGGCAAAAATCAGAACGCAGGTGCCCCGGCTTCAGAAAACGGACAGCCTGTTTCTTGAAATGGTCAACAGAAGGCCCCATGCAGGGACCGGGGGAGGGGTAAAGTGAAATTTGTGCCGCATAATTATCAGCGATACTGCATTGTCAGGATTATACAGGATGAAGCGCTGGCCTTATTTCTGGATATGGGGCTTGGAAAGACAGTGATCACACTGACAGCTGTTAATGACCTTATTTTCAACCGTTTTCTGGTAAAACGGTGTCTGGTGATTGCACCAAAAAAGGTAGCTGAGGACACATGGACAAGGGAGCAGTCAAAATGGGATCATCTGAACCTGCTGAAAATACGTCCGGTTCTTGGAGCAAAAAACAAACGGATCAAAGAGCTTAACAGCCCGGGCAGTATTTTTGTCATTAACAGGGAAAATGTTCCCTGGCTGGTGGATTATTACCGGAATGACTGGCCCTTCGACATGGTGGTCATAGATGAGTCCAGCAGTTTTAAAAGCCACCAGTCAAAACGCTTCAGGGCGCTGAAGAATATCAGGGGGCATATCAGGCGCATTGTGGAACAGATCGGAAGAGCGTCGTGTAGGGAAAGAGTGTTCTGTTGGG
>CANDMD010000267.1 GCA_947385725.1 uncultured Lachnospiraceae bacterium
CTTCCGATCTATCAGTTTTTTCACTTTTCAGCAGATTTCCTATATTGTGGAACGGTACAGGGGAAATATCGGACATGCGGGTCTCCTGGACTATGGCTGCTTTATCAGCTTCTTCCCGCAGCTGGTTGCGGGTCCCATTGTCCTTTACCAGGAGTTTGTACCGCAGCTGCAGTCGAAGGAGGCGGGAAAGCTGTCGTGGGATTCCCTGTATGACGGTATTTCCCTGTTTATCATGGGACTGGCGAAAAAGGTGCTGCTGGCGGACGCGCTGGCTGTGGTGGTGAATGCGGAGTTCGAGGTTCTTCTGTATCTGGATACCCTGTCCGCGTGGGCGGTGCTGCTCTTTTTTGTGCTGGAACTGTACTTTGATTTCAGCGGATATTCGGATATGGCGCGGGGAATCGGCAGAATGTTCGGCTTCGAACTGCCTGAAAACTTCAATGCTCCCCTGAAAGCCGTTTCCGTCAAGGATTTCTGGCGGAGATGGCATATGACCCTGTCCCGCTTTCTGATGACTTACATCTACTTTCCCCTGGGAGGAAACCGCAGGGGAAAGGTCAGGCAGTGCCTGAATCTGGCGATTGTGTTCCTGGCCAGCGGAATCTGGCATGGAGCCAACTGGACTTTTGTCCTGTGGGGCTGCCTGCATGGGCTGGCGGTGATCTGGGAGACGGTTTTTCCCAGGCTCCGGTTCCGCTGGAAGACGGCGAACCAGGTCGTTACGGGAATCTTCCTGGCGCTGGCATGGGTTCCCTTTCGATGTGATTCCCTGTCGGACACATTTCTGCTCTGGAGAAAGCTTTTTTCAGGAGAGTTTAACGGAATGTTCCTGGGTGTCTGCAACCAGCTGCAGTTTGCGGAAACATACGCCATCAGGAAACTCCTGGAGATCCTGGCGCCTCAATACATGAATCTTTTCTATGTGCTGAATTATGTCCTGCTGTTTGGCATTTGTGTGCTGCTGGCACGGGGAAAGAAGGCGGAAGAGTGGATTGCGGAGAAGGGACGGCTGAAAAGGGGAATCTTCTGTATGGCCACGCTGTTTACCTGGTCCTTTATTTCCCTGTCCCAGGTCAGTACGTTTTTGTATTTTAATTTCTGACGAGGTTGAGATATGAACGAGAAGAAAAAGAAACTGATGCTGCTCTGCGGAATCGTTGCAGCTGAATTTATTTTGATTGCTTTTGTGGTGTGGTTTTTTGACCCTTTTTATCAGTATCATTCTCCTTTCGGGAAGATACAGGCTGTTTTCAATGACCGGGACAACCAGATGCCCGGCAGTATAAGGGTGATGGATTATGACAGTGTCCTGATGGGCTCCTCCGTGGTGGAGAACTGCGACAGCAGCTTTCTGGATGAGCAGTATGGAAGCCATTTCCTGAAAATCATACGGGCTTCCGGTTCTGTGGCGGATCTGCTGTATTACTTGGAAATGGCACAGGAACAGCATGACCTGAAAAACGTATTCTGGTGTATGGACCTGACGGCGCTGAATTCCCTCCCGACGGCTACGTTTACCGGGGAGGACGAAAACCGGTATCTGCACACGAAATCGGTGTTGGACGACGGCACCTATTTATGGAATAAAGACATTCTGTTCGTCACAATCCCTACGGCCATGGCATACGGAAGCATAGGGAGGGATGTGGGCGGACACGCCTATGACTGGTCGGAGGGAAAGGAATTCAGCGCGCGGAAGGCGATGGAGGCCTACGAGAAGTCCGCAGAGGTGCTGGAGGCGCAGGATTACTCCATGGAAATGGAGGATATTTACAGGAATGTGGAGGCGGTAGCGCAGCAGATCCAGAGTCATCCGGATACCATGTACTATGTCTTCTTTCCGCCGTATTCCATGAACTGGTGGGACTGTGCCTATGTCAATGGGCAGCTGGAGGAGAAATTCTATATTTTGTACCAGGTATTGCCTGTGCTGCTGCGCTATGACAATGTGGAGGTATACTATTTCCAGAATGATATGGATGTGATCTGTAATCTGGATAACTATATGGATCTGGTGCATTATTCCCCGGAGATCAACCAGTATATGCTGGAGAGGATTGCGGCGGGGGACGGCAGGCTGACGGGGGAAAACTGGCAGGATGCAGTAAAGGAGATGTGGGATCTGGTACAGCGGATCGAGGAGGAGCTGATTTATCAGTACTATCCGAAACAGTGAATGGTTACTATTTCGTCAGAAACTGTTAAGAATTAACTTTACACATAACCAAATCTTCTATTGTAAAATGTAAGAATATTTAGTAAAATAATCATATGGGGCTTTTGAAGTCAGAAATTTTTCGGGCGAAATACCCAAATGAAACATAAAACGGAGGAGCGTAATATGAAAGTTTACACAACTGACAAGATTCGTAATGTTGTGCTGTTAGGTCACGGCGGCAGCGGAAAGACCAGTCTGGCGGAGGGTTTTGCTTATCTGGCAGGGCTTACTTCCAGGATGGGAAAGGTAACCGACGGAAATACCATAAGTGACTACGGGAAGGAAGAGCAGAAGCGTCAGTTCTCTATCAACACCTCCGTGATCCCGATTGAATGGGAAGGACATAAGATCAATGTGATTGACGCCCCCGGTTATTTCGACTTTGTGGGCGAGATGGAAGAGGCTGTAAGCGCGGCGGGAGCTGCAATTATCGTTGTGAACGGCAAATCCGGCATCGAAGTGGGTACCCAGAAGGCCTGGGAGCTCTGCGAAAAATACAAGCTGCCCAGGATCGTCTATGTTTCCAATATGGATGTGGATAATGCCTCCTTCCGTCAGGTAGTGGAGGATATGACTAATCTCTACGGCAAGAAAATGGCTCCCTTTAACCTGCCCATTCGTGAGGATGAGAAATTCGTGGGCTACATCAATGTCATTACCGAGGCCGGCAACCGCTGGCAGGGCAAGGAGGTCGTGTCCTGTGATGTGCCGGAGTACAGCAAGGCGAACCTGCAGATCTGCCGTGATACGCTGATGGAGGCAGTGGCGGAGACCAGCGAGGAGATGATGGAGCGGTACTTTGGCGGCGAGAGCTTCTCCGAGGCGGAGATCAGGGCGGCGCTGCGCACCAATGTCTGTGACTGCAGCATTGTTCCCATGACCATGGGCTCCAATATCCTTTGCCAGGGTGTGTACACGCTGCTGGATGATATCGTAAAATATTTCCCCAGCCCTGAGAACAGGCAGGTGGCCGGTATCAATATGAAGACCAATGAGATCTACAATGCGGACTACGATTTCTCCAAGGCGAAATCCGCTTATATCTGGAAGACCATTGTGGATCCCTTCATTGGCAAGTATTCCCTGATCAAGGTGAATTCCGGTGTGCTGAAGACGGATGACCTGCTTTACAATGTGGATCGTGACATCGAGGAGAAGATCGGCAAGATTTATGTGCTTCAGGGCAACAAGCCTATCGAAGTGCCGGAGCTTCACGCGGGCGATATCGGTGCGCTGGCGAAGCTGACGGCGGCAAGGACCGGCAACAGCCTGTCCACCAAGGCCACCACCATCAAATACGGTAAATTTGATATTTCCACTCCCTATACGTATATGCGTTACAAGCCTAAGAATAAGGGTGATGTGGATAAGATCTCTCAGGCTTTGCAGAAGCTGACCCACGAGGATCAGACACTGAAAGTAGTGAACGATGCAGAAAACCGGCAGACGCTGCTCTATGGCATGGGCGACCAGCACCTGGAGATCATTGTCAGCAGACTGCTGAATGAATATAAAGTGGAAGTGGAACTGACCAAGCCGAAGATCGCGTACAAAGAGACCATAAAGGGCAAGTCGGATGTGGAATACAAGTACAAAAAGCAGTCTGGCGGACATGGCCAGTATGGTCACGTAAAGATGCGTTTCTCTCCTTCCGACGACCTGGAGACTGCATATGTGTTCGAGCAGGAAGTAGTGGGCGGCGCTGTGCCTAAGAATTACTATCCGGCGGTAGAGAAGGGATTGCAGGAATCCGTGATCAAGGGTCCCATGGCTGCTTATCCCGTGGTGGGCGTAAAGGCGGTATTGTACGACGGCTCCTATCATCCGGTGGATTCCTCCGAGCAGGCTTTCCGGATGGCGACCATCCAGGCTTTCAAAAAGGGCTTCATGGAGGCAAAGCCCATTCTGCTTGAGCCGATTGCTTCCATAAAGGTTACGGTGCCCGACGCTTACACGGGTGATGTGATGGGCGACCTGAACAAGAGGCGGGGACGTGTGCTTGGCATGAATCCCACTGTGGGCGGCAAGCAGGTCATTGAGGCGGACATTCCCATGAGCAGTCTTTACGGCTATTGTACTGACCTGCGTTCCATGACAGGCGGCAGGGGTGAGTATGCCTATGAGTTTGCGCGCTATGAGCAGGCGCCCTCCGATGTGCAGGAGAAGGAAGTGGCAGCCAGGGCGGCGAAGGTGGCTGAGAATAATCAGGATGACTGATTATACTGCAAATTTTGGTATCGCTTATTCGGAACTTGAATATTGATATTTGAAGTGGAATACGCGGCAGGCATAGAAGCGGCAAGGAATGTCAGGGCAGGGGAGAATTAATCTCCTCTGCCCTGTTTTGCGTTTTTCTCCAGCAGCTCATTGATTTTCTCCAGTTCCTCCTGGGTGCTGTGTTTTTTGATGGCGGCGATGGCCGCCTGCATCTCCTGGGGGGTGAAGACCAGGTTTTCCTGTTAGATCGGAAGAGCACACGTCTGAACTCCAGTCACAGTTCAGGATC
>CANDMD010000268.1 GCA_947385725.1 uncultured Lachnospiraceae bacterium
CATCCGGTCAGAAATGGAGCGATGGATTTCTGTCCTTGGATTTCTCTGACCTGACCGCACAGCGGGGTGAGGAAAAGCTGTCCATCACACCGAATGAATATAAGCTGCTTCGGGCATTGACGGAAAATGCGGGCAGGATCCTTACCAGACAGCTCCTTCTGGAAAAGCTGTGGGACAGCGGCGGTAATTTTATTGACGATCATACCCTGACCGTGACCATGAACCGTCTTCGCTCCAAAATCGAGAATGATGCCCACTCCTACATCCAGACGGTCCGCGGTATGGGCTACATCTGGAAAGGGGTACAGCAATGAAAACCAGACGATCCGGGATACTTTCTATCTTTATAGGGCTCATGGCGGCCGGCCTGGCAGCAGTGCTGGTCCGGATGTTGTGGGAGTATATTCCGCGAGCGGCCGTTCGATATGGCATATTGGCTGTATGTGCCGGCATTTTCCTGTTGGCCGGATTGTGGGTGGCCTTACTGAAGCATCAGGTCGGGCAATTTGCAGAGAATATCTGCGAAACCCTGGATGCCTCCATTGCAGGCCGCCAGCCGGAAAACTTCCGTCCCTATGAAGATTCGCTGACAGCAAAGGTCCAGGGCAAGCTGATGCAGTTTTATGACCTCATGCGCGAGGAACGTCTGCAAAGCCAGAAGGACAAGCAGACCCTGCAGAGTCTGGTCAGTGATATTTCCCACCAGGTAAAAACACCCATTGCCAATGTGAAGCTCTATACCGGCATTTTGCAGCGGCAGGATATCCCGGAAGAAAAGAGGAAACGGTTTCTTCACTCCATGGAGGCGCAGATTGATAAACTGGACTTTCTGATGCAGTCCCTCATCAAAATGTCCCGGTTGGAAACCGGCACCTTTGTGCTCAATCCGGTGGAAGCCCGGCTCCTCGACACCATTGCGCAGGCCATGAATACCGTGTGGAACAGGGCTGAACAGAAAAAGATAGAATTTTCCGTTGAGTGCGGGGCGGAGATCATTGTACAGCATGATCCCAAGTGGACGGCGGAAGCCATCGGAAACATTCTGGACAACGCCGTGAAGTACACTCAGCCGGGAGGAAAGATCTCGATTACCGTGCGCCCGTGGCAGTTCTATACCCGCATTGATATTTCAGATACCGGCATAGGGATCCCAGAGGAGCATTATCATGACATATTCCAGCGTTTCTACCGGGAAGAGGAAGTCGCCGTGGAAGAAGGTGTCGGACTGGGTCTGTATCTGGCAAACGGGATCATCACCCGGCAGAAAGGCTATATCAGCGTGAAGTCCAGGGTGGGGGAAGGAACCAAATTTTCGGTGTATCTGCTGTCATAAAAAATTGCCTCTTCGAGGCAATTCAAAGAATGCTTCGCATTCTTCCCCAACAAAATTACTCGCAGGAGTCAAGACGAGGAATCATTCCATGAATATTGTAACAGTGCATAATCTGCATAAAACCTTCGGTAAGGGCGAAAACGCCGTGCACGCCTTGAACGGCATTGACCTTTCCATTGAAAAAGGAAAATTTACCGCCATTATCGGTTCCTCAGGTTCCGGAAAGACCACGCTGCTCAATATGATAGGCGGGCTGGATACCCCGGATGAGGGTGAAATCATAGTGGACGGTATCAGCTTATCCGGTCTGAAAGAAAAGGAACTGGCGGTTTTCCGCCGCAGCAAGGTAGGGATTGTCTATCAGAACTTTAACCTGGTTCCCACGCTCACGGTCAGGGAGAATATTCTGTTTCCCCTGAGCCTTGCCGGTACAACGCCTGATCCGGTTTTCTTTTCTGAACTTGTGGAGCTTCTGCATTTGCAGGAGAAGCTGAACGCATATCCCCACGAACTTTCCGGCGGCGGACAGCAGCGGACAGCCATTGCCAGGGCATTGATCGCCAGGCCCTCCATCCTGCTGGCAGATGAACCTACCGGCAACCTGGACTCAAGGAGCGGACAGAATGTGCTGGGTCTGTTCAAGCTGTCAGTAGAAGCTTATCACCAGACATTGGTGATGATCACACACAATCTGGAAATTGCCCAGATGGCCGACCGGGTGATCCGTATGGAAGACGGACGGATCCGTAGATAAAGGGGATGAATCATGCTTGCAAACAATAATCTGAAAGTGTGCCGCACCCTGGTCATGCAGGATTTTAAATTTCATCGCGGCAAGAACGGTATTCTGACCTTCGCGGCCATGCTGGTCACGGCACTGTACACCTTTGTCTTTCTGCTGGGGAACTCCGTGGAACATGCTTATCTGCTCAGTTACCAGTATGCCTATGGCTCCACCAGCCATATCCTTTATACCGGCCTGACAGGACGACAGGCAGACAGGATCGCAGGAAATGCCAATATAAAAGATTCCGTTCTGCTCAGCACCATAGGACAGCTCACCGATCCCATGCTTGGGCAGCGGCTGGTAAAACTGGCTGTTACCGAACAGGCCTATGCGGAAACGGTTCTGTCCGTTCCTTCCACGGGAAACTTCCCGGAGCAGCCCGGTGAGATCGCCCTGGATGAGTTTACCATGGATTCCCTGGATGTTCCCCACGAATTGGGATCGTCAGTGTCGTTGCTTTGGACTGATCCCGACGGGAACACACATACCTCGGATTTTACGCTGTGCGGCTGGTGGGCCAGCGCCGCTGTTTTCACCGAATCATGCGCCTGGATTTCCGCAGACACCGCCCGTGAACTGTTCCCCGGCTATCAGGATGGATCCGGCCCTGATGTCATTCTGGGGGTGACCCTGCACCAGCCGAAAGATTTAGACAGGCAGGCGGCCTCCATTTTGGAAGAACAAGGTGTCACAGAGGTCAGCTTTACCACAAATCTTGCCTACAATGAAGCACGGCAGGAACAGGCAAAAAGGCAGGCAGCGCCGTACTATTCTTCCACAGCGCTGGTGCTGTTATGCGGTTATCTGATGATCTACTGCATTATCCATGTGGCGACGCAACAGGATGCCGTCTCTTATGCCCGCTTAAAAGTACTGGGAATGACGCCGCGGCAGATTCGCCATCTGCTGCTGGAGCAGGGCTGTGCCGTCTCTTTTCTGGGTTTTCTTCCCGGATGGGCTTTGGGGTTTGGGCTGCACTTTCTGATTACCAGCAGGCTGATCTCGGGAATGGATGAAAATCCAGCGCTGTATTTTCTTTCATGGCTGCCTTTTGGGGCTTCGGCACTCTGCACGCTGCTCACCACACTGTCAGCCTTCCTGATTCCCACGTTCTGTCTGTCCCGCATGACGCCTGTACAGGCGTCCGGTTCCGCCATCAGACGCATGTCTCGCCGCAGACCCGGTCCGGGTGCAGATGGCCGTACCACCCTTACAGGCCTGGCACTGCGTACTACATTGGGTCAGAGCCGGTGGCGCACTGCCCTGTCAGCGCTCTCTCTGTTACTGGCAGCCATACTGCTCAATTCGATCTGGATACAGTATGTAAGCTTCCGGGAGGACATATACTTATCCGTGACCTCTCCATGGGATTATAGTCTGTCGGATGGTTCAGCGTACCTCTCTGTGCAGCGGTATAATGAGAATAATCGCGGCATTACAGAGGAGACCGTGGCGGAATTGCTGGCACGTCCGGAAGTCACGGCTGTCAGTACCTTAAAAAGCCACGAGCTGGAGCTGACCGCCCCTGAGGAGCTGCGCCAGCGTATCGTGGACTACTACAGCCAGCCCTATGATGAAAGGATGACACTGAGAGAAGCCCATGCAGGTTACCCGGACTGGTGCGCCGGCATGGATCGTCTGGAGCAGTCCGGCGGGTATATTGGCCTTGTGATCGGACTGGACGGAGCTTTTCTGCAATATGTGCTGGAGCACTGTCCCTTTACCAGTGGAAGCTATGATGCCGAAGTGTTTGCTTCCGGGGATTATGTTCTGGCTGCAGGTGCCTATCACGAAGGGATCTCCACCCCGGCGGAGGGGGAAACCGTGGAGCTGAACGGGCATGCCTATACCGTATTGGGATCTGTGATGCATGACAACGCCTATCTCAGTGGATCAAACAGTACACAGGGAGCTTTCCACATCGCCTATCTCCTGCCCGTGGCACAATTTGACACGTTGTTTCCGGAGCAGGCCTGCCGCCAGTTGGCGGTTACCATTGATCCGACACGGCAGGCCTCCTTTGAGACCTGGCTGGATCATTATGAACAGGGGCTGAACCGGGGCGTGGGAATCACCCGGCGCAGCGAATATGTATCAAATTTCCACGCGGCCAGGCTGAATATGGTTCTGCCGGAACTGATCGTTGCCCTGGTACTGCTGGGAATCGCCCTGGTCAATTTTGCGAATATGCTGATGGTCAAGACATTCAGCCGGAAATCTGAGTTTGCGATCTATGAAAGTCTGGGAATGACAGTTGCCCAACTGCGCCGATTACTGCTTCTTGAAGGCATTTTCCATGCTGTGCTGATGATCCTGCTGATTGTGCCGGCGACCCTGTTCTTCTCGGCTGCCGTGATGCCCGCGGTGATAGAGACCATGGGGTCCTGGTGTACTGTCTATCGTTTCTCCCTGCTGCCTGTGTGGGTGGTGCTGCCGATGATTCTGCTTCTGGCCGTGACAGTGCCAATGACCTGCCTGCGGCTCATTACAAAAGGCAGCCTGACCGAGCGGATGCACTAGTATAGCAAATATTAAGTTATTGATAGTTTAAATAGTTGCCGCTTCATCAG
>CANDMD010000269.1 GCA_947385725.1 uncultured Lachnospiraceae bacterium
CCCGGCCGGATGCCGGTAGGACTGTTCATGTACAACAGCGGCGGAACCATGATGTACTCTGTGGACGGTTTCCGGATCGCCATCCATGGCCGCGGCGCCCACGGTGCCTACCCTCACAATTCCATTGATCCCATCAACATCGGCGTCCACATATACCTTGCCCTGGAAGCCCTGGTCGCAAGAGAGGCAGACCCTGACAAGGCCTGCGTGCTGACCATCGGCAATTTCTCTACCGGCTCAGCCCCCAACATCATCCCTGACACTGCCCTCCTCCAGGGAACCCTGCGCACCAACGACAACGCCGTCCGTGAGAAGCTGGTCCGGCGGCTGGGGGAGGTTGTCCAGGGAACCGCCGGAGTATATGGCGGATCAGCCACGGTGGAGATGATCTCCGAAGTACCGCCCCTGGTCTGTGATCCTGTCATGACTGACCAGATGGCCGGATATATGAAGGAGCTGCCCATCCCCGGCCTGACCCCGGTTCCCAACATGTCAGCCAGCGCCTCCGAGGATTTCGCATCCATTGCACAGAAGGTCCCCAGCGTATTCATGTATCTCTCGGCAGGCTACACAGATGAGCGTGGCGACGCCCCTGCCCACAATCCCAAGGTCCGGTTCAATGAAGACGTCTGCCCGGTAGGTTCCGCCTGTCTGGCCCACTGCACGGCCCGGTGGCTGGAAGAGCATTCATAAAAGCAGAAAGCGGGGCTGTCGGGAAACAGCTCCCTGCCCACGATATATCAGGCGATCCGTTGGATACCACCACAATATATTGTGTGCAGGAGGCATTTTCCGACAGCCCCCAGGAAGCGATTTTAAATGACCAGTGAACAGCAGCCGGATGCCGCCGCAAATGCCACATAAACTCTGCCATTCCAGATGCCGTCCTCCATGATAGCCTGATTTCCCCGGGGGCCGGATGGCGCCCTATGGCAACACGGTCCCTCTCAAAGCCTGCATCACTTCTCTGACATCATAGTCCGGCGCAAATGCCGCCGCTTTCCGGCAGATATCCTGAACCAGGGGTAATTCTTCCTCCAGTTCCTCTGCGATCGTCTCCGGATTTTTCTGTCTTCTGAGTTTCCTGCAGATCTGTTCTGCCAGTTTTTCTTCTTTTCCTTCTGCCCTTCCTTCTGCCCTTCCTTCTGCTTTCCCCTGTATCCTGCCCTCTTCTCTGGCCTCCTCTTCCCACACTTCCTTCGCATCATCCAAATTGAACTCTGTAAACAGCATATTCCTCACCTCCGAACCATGCTTCTGAATATAATCTGTCATGATCCCCTGCCGGACTGAATTGTACCCCTTGTCAAGGACATTTTTCTAATTAATAAATAGGGAACATCTGTTCGCAAAGTATTTTCTCTATAACACCTCAGCAATCTTATCCTCCAGGTCTTCTATTGCAGACAGAAATTCTTCGCGTATTTCCTCCAGCTGGGTGGAGAGGTCTTCCAGAAGATCTCTCATCTCCTCATATTTCCTTTCCTTATACCTTATCATCTTTGATTTCCTCCTTGCCCAGGTTGGTACACCCTTCCTTTCTTTCCGGCTCTTTTATGACTCCTCCCAGCGGATAATCACCGGTCGTTATGTATTTATAATACTCATTTGGTGACAGCTTCGCCAACTGCCATTGATACCTCTCATTATTGTAATAATACATCCAGTCATCTATGATCTCTTTCACTTCCCGGTATTTACTGCATTCACTAACATCAATTTCATCCTTCATATGTCCGAAGAAGCTTTCCTGCGGCGCGTTGTCCCAGCAGTTTCCTTTTCTTGACATCGACTGCCTCAGTTCTTTATCATTGACTAACTGAATAAAACTGGTACTTGTGTAATGGCATCCCTGATCCGAGTGGATCAACGTTTCTTTGGTCAGCCCGATCCCGTGTTCCTCCACCAGCTTCTTTACCGTTTCCAACACAAAATCCACTTCCAGGCTGTCACTCAGCACATAGGACAGTATCTGTTTCGTATACGCATCCAGTATCGTTGACAGGTATGCGAATTTCCCATTATAAGGTATATAAGTGATATCCGTCAGCAATACCTTTCTTGGCCCGTATTCCGTAAATTTCCGCTCCAGAAGGTTATCCGCCACATGATTCGTTTTCAGGGCCTTCGCCATCCTTCTGTAGGGGTTTGCTTTCCTTACAGGGCACACCAGGCCATACTTGTCCATCAGCCGTCTTATCTTCTTTAAATTCATGATGACCGGTGGGTTCCAGTGAACCATACACATATAGATTCCCCGTGCGCCTTTACTGTATCCACGCTGGTTATACGCCTTTAGGATCAGCCCAAACTCTTCCCTGTCCTTCTTTTCCCGCTCCTTACGCGTTCCTTCCGAATTCACCCATCTGTAATAGCCTGACCGGGAAACTCCCGCCACATCACACAGCATACTTACACTTAGCTGGTTGTCCTCCTCCTGCAGCGTTTTCTGGATTACTTCAAATTTCCAACCCGCACTCATCAGGATTTCCTCGCTGCTGTATTTTCCGTCCTGACAATTTTTTTTAGAAATTCAACCTCCTGGCGCAGGTATTTCACTTCGTTCAGAATATTTTCCAGGGTTTCCTTTGAATGCTCCGTTACACCTTCCTGTATGGATAATCCATCTTTTTTTCGCCGTGTCCGGTTTTCACCCTGACGGAAACCGTTTCTGCTCCCTGCCTGGCGTTTCAGTCTCTGGACCATACTGTCTATCTGCTTCTGGCCAAACATCTCCAGATCATATCCCAGATCTTCCAGTATTTTTCTTGGCGCCATTCCTGCCTCATAAGCCGTCCAGAACGTTTCTTTAAACTCAATCGTGAAATAGAGTTTGTTTTTTGTCACTTTAAACGTGTATGGATTCGCTTTCAGCAGTTTCATTTCCCTCGCCGTATATTCCTTCATCACATCCTCTCCAGTCTGTCATTTATTGTACCAGATGCCCTTTAGCCTGGAATCATCCAAATGTCCACTTTACGCTTCTTACCCCTTTCACCGCTGTCTGCTTTTAGGGATTTCTTCCCTTTTTTGTATGTCTACTTTTCAGGTACTTCCCCCTTTTCTGTCTGTCCACAGTCTGGTAAGCAAGCCATTAACCTGTCTGTCCATTTCTTTGGATTTATCCTTTTTACAAAGCGTCTACGGTTTGGGATTCCTTCTGTTATTTCAGGCCTAGCATTCCTATAGTATTTCCCCTAGCGGTAACTAACATTTCAGGCAATCCCTTTCTCTTGCCGTGTCCACCTTATAGGGTACATTATAATTTCGAGATCACTTCATCCTCAAGAAATGCTACCTGAACCAGATTTATGTGATAGTCAGAAACATAGCCTTTCAGATTATCAGGCAGGTTCAGCATATCGACCAGGGATGTGGGGCCGGACCAGGGTTCTGCTCCGAAATACAGAACTAGTGTCACTACGGGGCAGAGCTTTTGTTCTGGCCACAGCTCTGCCGCATAATCCGCTTCGTGTCCGGCAGCCTTGTTTTCTGCCTTCTTTCTGAGGATATCCCGGTCATAGGAACTGAAATCGTAGCCCATAAGTAACAGTTCAGATAGGTCTGCGCGTTCACCGCGCTGACCGTAAGAATACGTAGCGGTCGCGGGCATACGGCCCATCGCGAAGCGATTCCAAATGGCCGTATGCCGTAACAGTTCAAGGGGTATCTGAACTGTTACGCCCATAACGCGGACAGGCATAATATTGCTGGATTTGCTCTGGTTCTCCAGCCCATATACCCGTACTTCCACGCCATGTTCCATGTCGAACTTCAGCACATCCCGGTTTTTTTGCCTCAGGCGGCCATATATAGTCTTGTACATGCTGGCAGTGGGCCCATCCCGGAGATTTTCCGGCTTTACCACGGATTCCCCCTGGTACACCAGAACATTGACAATATCAGAGAACACATCTGCGTAATCCTCCAGTAGTTTTTCGGAAGGATCGGGGCCTGGCTTTGGGAGAACTTTGGAAGTATCTGGTTTGTTGGTATTTGGCATAAGTTTGTTCCTCCTGATAGAAAAGTAGAAGGTGGATCTGGGGAGAACGCCCGCTTCATGGAAAGAATCCGGGCACAGGCCATCAATGGGGGTGAACGATCGTTTCCTGACAGAAAGGCAGTCTCAGGTTACAGAACCACAGTTAAAATGTTACATTTCACGGACATTAAAAAATGTACTGGAAATACTGGCTGAACTGCCAGAAATCACCCGGATAGAGAAATCCGGGAAATGTGCGTATAGCATAACATAGAAAGAAATGTTACACAAGTGTTTTTAGAAAAATTTCAGAAAATATAGTGGCAATGGGCAACAGTTCAGATAGGTCTGCGTACTCGCTGCGCTGACCGTATGAAAATGTAGTGGTCGGAGGGCATCTGCCCCATCGCGCAGCGATTTTCATGGGCAGATGCCGTAACAGTTCAAGGGGTATCTGAACTGTTACGGCAATGGGCAACAGTTCAGATAGGTCTGCGTGTTCACCATTACATAGATTCCTTAAATCTGCGAAAATTTAAAGATAAAATAACTTTAAATAGGATATCCTATTTTATTATTTTGAAGCAGCACACCAATGTACACCAGAACCTCACAGTACCTGATTTTGCGAGAAACCAGGGGTACATAACCAGTGAATTGGAGGAAACGTGGATGGCAGAAAACGAGAAGTGTCTG
>CANDMD010000270.1 GCA_947385725.1 uncultured Lachnospiraceae bacterium
GATCCTGAACTGTGACTGGAGTTCAGACGTGTGCTCTTCCGATCTCACAGAGATAGTCATAGTTGATCTCCGGCATGGCATAATCCAATACTTCCTCTCCTCCGCTGATCTGGTAGGAGGCGTCCCCCCAGGTGGTATCCACATAGTAATAGCTGCCGTCCAGTTTCACCAGATTCCACGCATGCACTTCCCCCGTATCCACCGTTCCCAGCACCAGGGCGCATTCTATCCCCAGCCTGTCCAGCAGATACTGGGTGGCCTTGGCATAGCCCTGACAGACAGAGGTGTGATTGATGAACACGGAATAGATATTCTGGTTATCCGGTGCGTCCAGCCGGTATTCCGTATCCCGTATCAAGGTCTCATAGACATATTTCACCTTCTCGTAATCCGAGGCGTCCTCAGGAATCCCGGCAAGGATTTCCTCCGCCGCCGCTTCGATCTGAGCCCTGCGCTCCACCGCCGTATCAAAGTCCATGGTATAGCTGCCGGAAAAGAGGATGGAAGTGATTCGGGATCCTCGGGTATATTTCACATAAGAATACCCCTCCACATAAAAGAGTTCCGGATGGTCGTTCAGGACGCACTGAAAGATCCTGTCGACATCCGAATCGTCCAGACCGCTCTCCAGACATGCCCTGGAGATTTTCTGTTCTGTCCCGAAGGTCCCCAGTATCTCCTCCATATCACGATACCATATCCGCTCCGTTTCCGTGAGGCTGTTGTAGGCATACACGGACGCCTCCTCCGCCAGGAAGGAATAGGCGGGTTCCTCCGTCGCCTCCGGGACGGCCTGCCCAGCCTCCGGTTCTACACCCTGATCTTCCGGTTCGGCCTCCCCGTCTTCCGCTTCAGCGCCCTCACCTTCCGGCGTACCGGGCTCAGGGGATTTTCCCTGTTCATTTCCCCCGGAAGCCTCCGCCGTGGCTATGGTATCAGCCCCGAAGATTTCTCCCATGAGATCCTCTTCCCCACAGCCGCACAATGCCAGACCGAGCAAAGTAGCTGAAAGAACTATCCTTATCTTTCTTCCTGTCTCCAATCCACTAACCTCCATGCTGCAGCCGTATCCGCATAGCATCGGCGCAGTGTCCGCCGGTGCATCAGTGTCAGCCACGCTGACCTGGCTCATTTTCCGCGGGCATTAATCCACCTGTTCGGCAGGACATTCCAGGTGAAAATTAATTCCGGCTGAATTCCGTCAGCACCAGCCCCTTGTTGCGGTCCAGTGTCATTCCCACGCTCCAGGCATTGACAAACAGGAGCAGCGGGTTTCCCTTCATATCCTTCACCTTCTTCATATCCGAGGTGCCGGTCAGCTTCTCCAGATCCACTTCATCCTTGTTTTCTATCCAGCGGATATGCTCATAGGGAAGGTTCTCCAGGCGAATCTCCACATTGTATTCGTTTTCCAGGCGGTATTTCAGCACGTCAAACTGCAGCACGCCCACCACGCCCACAATGATTTCCTCCAGTCCTGTGTTGAACTCCTGGAAAATCTGAATGGCCCCCTCCTGGGCGATCTGCTGGATTCCCTTTACAAACTGCTTTCTCTTCATGGTGTCCAGCTGGCGCACCCTGGCGAAATGCTCCGGGGCAAAGGTGGGGATGCCCTCATACTGGAACTTTTCCTTCGGCATACAGAGCGTATCGCCGATGGAAAAGATGCCCGGGTCGAATACGCCGATGATGTCTCCCGCATAGGCCTCGCTTAAAATCTTCCGCTCGTCCGCCATGATCTGCTGGGGCTGGGATAGGCGCATCACCTTATTCCCCTGGACATGACGCACCTCCATCTGGGCATCAAACTTTCCGGAGCAGATCCTCATAAAAGCGATCCTGTCCCTGTGGGCCTTGTTCATGTTGGCCTGGATCTTAAACACAAAGGCGCTGAACTCATGCTCCGTGGGCTGGATCAGCCCCGTGTCCGCCTTTCTGGGCAGGGGCGTGGTAGCCATGTTGAGGAAATGCTTCAGGAAGATCTCCACGCCGAAATTGGTCAATGCGGAGCCAAAGCAGACCGGGGTCAGCTTTCCCGCCCGCACCTGCTCCAGGTCAAACTCGGCGCTGGCTCCATCCAGCAGTTCCACTTCTTCCAGAAGCTTGTCCGCCGCCTCATCGCCGATCAATGCCCTCAGCTGCCCTTCCTCCTGAATGGGAATCTCCGTCGCAGTACCTTCTTTGGTGCCCTTTTCCGTGTCGGCATAAGAGATGACACATTTTTTCTCCCTGTCGTAGACCCCCTTAAAGCCCTTGCCGGAGCCGATGGGCCAATTCACGGGACAGGTGGCGATGCCCAGCTCCTTCTCGATCTCGTCCAGCAGATCGAAGGTGTCGTTGGCGTCGCGGTCCAGCTTATTGATAAAGGTAAAAATAGGGATGCCCCTCATGCCGCATACCTTGAACAGCTTCCTGGTCTGAGCCTCCACTCCCTTGGACGCATCGATGACCATGACCGCGGAATCCGCCGCCATCAGGGTACGGTAGGTATCCTCGGAAAAGTCCTGATGCCCCGGGGTATCCAGGATATTGATACAGTAACCGTCGTATTCAAACTGCAGCACGGAGGAAGTGACGGAGATACCTCTTTCCTTCTCAATCTCCATCCAGTCGGACACCGCATGTCTCGCCGTGGCTTTCCCCTTGACACTTCCCGCCAGGTTGATGGCTCCCCCGTAAAGCAGGAACTTCTCCGTCAATGTGGTTTTGCCCGCGTCCGGATGGGAAATAATGGCAAAGGTGCGGCGGCGGTTGATCTCTTCTGTATAATTGCTCATCTAATAAAATCCTCCATACATATCAAATCTTAGTCTAAGGAAGGGCTGATTAAATCATCGCTTCCTCAAATTCTCCAGTGAAAGCGCACAGGCTTCCTAAAACGCTGGCGCAATACCAAAGTATTGTAGCACAGTTGCCCCGATCCTTGCAAAGGACTCAAAGGTTCCAAGGTTTTTGGGCGGAACAGTCTCCCGGGAAGGCGCATACATGAGAAAAGGCGTATACTCCCTGGTGTGATCCGTGGTGGCCGTGTAGGCCGGATCGCAGCCGTGGTCCGCGGTGATCATCAGAATGTCCTCCTCCCGCAGTTTCCCCGTGATCTCCGACAGCTTCCCGTCAAAGTAACTCAGTGCTTTCGCATAGCCGTCCACATCCCTCCGGTGGCCGTACAGCATGTCAAAGTCCACCAGGTTCACAAAGCAGAGCCCCTCAAAGTCCCTGTCGAGATATTCCAGGGTCCGCTGTATTCCTTCTTCGTTGCCGCCGGTGGGCACCGCTTCCGTGATCCCCCTTCCCGCAAAGATATCCCGGATCTTCCCCACGGCGATCACGTCCCTGCCCGCTTCCTTCAGCTGATCCAGCATGGTGACAGCCGGAGGTTCCATGGAGAAATCATGGCGGCGCGGCGTTCTGACAAAATTGCCCTCCTCCCCTGTGAAAGGGCGGGCAATGACTCTTCCCACACTGTGCCTGCCGCGCAGGATCCTGCGGGCAGTCTCACAGTACTCATAAAGCTGTTCCACGGGAACCAGTTCCTCGTGGGCTGCGATCTGAAACACACTGTCCGCCGAGGTATAGACGATCAGATCCCCCGTGCGCAGGTGCTCCTTTCCGTAGTCCCTGATCACCTCTGTGCCGGAATAGGGCTTATTGCACAGCACGCCCCTGCCGGTCTGCTGCCGGAAGGGCTCCAGCACCTCCTCCGGAAACCCTTCCGGGTAAGTGGGAAGGGGGCTGGGGGAATACACTCCCGCGATCTCCCAGTGGCCAATGGTGGTGTCCTTGCCCTTGGACGCCTCCCTGGCGCGGGCAACGGCGGCCTTATGCTTTCCGCTGCCCATGGGTTCCCCCACAGTGACTCCCTCGATATCAAACAATCCCAGCTCCCTCAGATTAGGAACATGGAAAAAGGGACTGGCGGACACGCTGCTCAGGGTATTCACATCAATGTCCCCGTAGGAAGCCGCATCCTCCATCGCCCCAATCCCAAAACTGTCCAGTACGATCAAAAAAATTCTCTTCATGTAAATTATAATCCTTCCGCGCTTCCAGCGCTTTTGCCTGATTCCATCGGGCAGCTTCGCCGCCGCTTCCTTTTCCTTTGCGGCTATTATATCATATAATTTATGTAAATTATACCCAAATTTACTGCACCACAGTACTTATAATGATATTTTCCGCAGAAACTTCCGTTTTTCTCTTTACGATATCCTCGATCTGTGCCCTCATGACATCATCCAGTTCCGACGCGTTTACCACTACGTCCACCGCGTTGCCGTTGATGCTTACCACCACATCCTTAAAGCCCTTTGCCTCCAGCAGGATCTCCGCAGCCGCTTCCTTCTCTGCGATAGCGGTCATCTCCACCATTGCGTCCACCGCTTCCTGCTTCTGGGTGTCGGTCAGTCCTTCGCTGCTGATGATCTCCAGGAGGGTCTCCTTGTTTCTGGCCCTGGTCTGCTCCTTTAAAAGCTTGGCGTCAGAAAGAATTGTCATGCCTCCCGTGGATGTAAACACAGCTTCCCCGGGAATCTCATCTTCATCGGGAGTTGCCCCGGCCATCTGCCCTTCCACAGAATTCGTCGCTGCGGTCTGCCCCTCCGCCGCTGCCTGACCATCTGCCGCGACCTGACCCTCCGCCGCGTTCTCCACACCCATGATA
>CANDMD010000271.1 GCA_947385725.1 uncultured Lachnospiraceae bacterium
CAACAGAACACTCTTTCCCTACACGACGCTCTTCCGATCTTGGGTTTCACTATCGCTTCCCTGATGATCAAAATGCGCCACAGTGTAATAACCATGGGTATGCAGCGTAAAGCCTGCCTGCTCGAAGGGAGTAAGATCCACAGCCTGGTTGAGGATGTAGGTAATGTCGGTGTCAGGCTGCGTCGGGTCAAAATCGAAGTTGAACCGGCCAAAGGAACGGGCGTTCAGGAAGGAGTCAGGATAGTAAAAATATTCCACGGTTTCAATGAACTCCGGCACCGGCACTTCCGCCAGGAAGAGGATGGAGGAATGCATCAGGCCGTAGCTTACATTGATCTGTCCTTCATAGGTGATTGCTTCCTTTACGGCGTCCTCCAGGCCGTCGCAGAAATAGTAGCCTATAAGATCACTGTACTCTGTGAAATAATAGTGCTCGAACCCGATAAACATACATAGATAAAACCCGGCAGTCAGGATCAGGTAGCGCAGGTCGATCAGGCTGCACAGATAATAGATCCCGATGGCGGCTATGATGATCATGGGTATGAACAGGATATTGCAGCGGTTTATGTTGATATAAATCAGAAGTCCCAGAACAATCGCCCCTCCCAGCTGGATCAGGAGCAGAAGCTCAGGCGCCTCCTTTTTCTGAAGGATTTTTTTCACAGAACTTCTCACACAATAAAACAGTCCGAGCAGGAAGAAAGGAAGTGTCCCGGCATAGTAAATGCCATATTTCTCAGTGGCGTTCCAGGGCAGGTCATCATACTGGAGCTTCATGATGGACCAGAGCCGCCGGGCCTTTAAGGGCAGTTCTCTCAGGGAGATCTCGCTGTCCCGCATTTCCACAAGCCTGGGAATGGAGAGAAACGGAAGACGGATTTCCTCTATCACATCCATATTGACCAGCATGAACAGTAAAAGCGGCGCAGCAAGCACCCCCAGGATCAGGCCGGAAAATATCAGGTATCGGTTAAAACGGATTTTCCTATAGATCAGGCCGTAGATCAACTGCAGGAACAGTATCAGCGGGACAATGGGCCATATGGTGGCGTAGCAGTACAGGGAAAGACCGTACATTAAGGCGGAGAGCATCAGGTACTTATTATTTTCCAGCCCTCTCACGAAAAAGTAGAGCCCGAAGATCAGAAACCCCGGCGCCATGTTACAATCCATGCCCCAGCGTGACATGCCGATATGCCAGGGGGAGATGGCCAACAGGAACAGCGCGCAGAGGGCGATTTTCTCATGGAATAATCTTTTTACGAGGAGATAGGTTACCCACAGGGTGAGGCATGCCACAATGACCTGGGGAATCCGGATGACCCAGATCTTTGCCCCGAAGACCGCCATAAAGGGGATCATCAGGTAAGTATTGAGCGCGCTGGTGCCGCTTCCCCAGGTGGTCAGGTAGACCGGAAAGCGGTAGCCGGCGGAATCCATGCCGTAATGAAGGAGATTGTACGCGTCATATCCGGCAAACGCTTCATCCTGGTTAATGTCCCCGGGGACAATGCCGAATTTCCAGATCCGGGCAAAGATACCGATGGTCATGAACAGGAAAAAAAGGATGCGGGCGTAGTTTTTTGGAAGTAATTTTTTAAATAGCGTCATAGCTGTTCTCCGTCAGTTTTTTGATAGCATTATAACAGCTTTTAGAAATTTGGTCAAATCGCATACTGGATTCTGGAAAAAAATTGACAAATTGGACAAAAAAAGTTAAAATTATGCTATGTTCATAAAAACTACATTGGAGGGACGCGGGTAATGGAAATCAAAGAATTTACTGATATGGCTAAATTTGAACACATCATGTCAAGCTGGGCGAAAGCTACCGGTTTGGCTACAGTAGCAGTAGGCGGGGATGGCAAATATATCTCCGAGTGTTATAATTTCACTGATTTTTGTATCAAGCTGACACGCGGAAGCGCAGAGGGGTGCGCCAGGTGTGAGAAGTGCGACAGGGAAGGCAAAGGTGTGTATCATTGCCATGCGGGTCTGATCGATTTTGGTATTCCGCTTGTAATAGATGGCAAGCAGGTTGGTTCCGTCATCGGCGGACAGGTGCTTCCTGAAAACCCTGACGAGGAGAAGTTCCGCAGGGTGGCAAGGGAGATCGGTGTCAATGAGGATCTGTATATTGACGCCTTACATAAAGTGAATGTGCGTACTGAGGAGGCGATCCATGCTTCCGCGGAACTGCTGGGCGAAGTGTTGAATAATTTCATCAATGCCGAGTATGCGAAGAAGGTCAACAGCAAGATCATTGATAAGCTTTCCAGGGGCGCCGAGAGCACCAATAAGTTGGTGGAACGTATCACATTGAAGACTTCCGAGTTGAAGGCCTTGCAGAATAAGCAGAAGATCCTTGCCCTGAATGCCAGCATTGAGGCGGCAAGGGCAGGGGAGAAGGGCGCGGGCTTCGCTGTGGTTGCGAAGGAAGTGGGCAAGCTGTCCGAGCAGAGTACGGTAGTCAATAAAGAGATCGAAGAGATCGTTTCCGATATCTCCGTTGAAGTGGAGGCTATGAAGGAGTGATCCTTTAGCAATCAAATACGAAAGGTTAATGAGGGCGACAAAATGAGATACGTGGCTGAATTTGCCGGAAGTCTTGTGTTCCTGTTGGGAGGCTATGCATATATGTGCAATGTGTCCCTGAAGAAGACTCTGGTATCAACATTGAATTATGTGGAACTGGTGATTGCGTGGAGCCTTGCGGTGGGGCTGGGTCTTACAACGGCTGTGATCATGGGAGGCCCTGCTTATCTGAATCCCGGTGTTGTATTCGGCAATATCATTACCGGGGCGTTGCCCATCACGGAGGCATTGATCTATCTGCTGATGGAGTTCCTGGCGGCAGGTGCGGCTGAAATCCTGTGCATGGTATTTTTCTGGGATTCCTTCAAGGCATCCCCTGATGCGCCCAAGAGAGGCATTTTCTCCGCGTATCCTGTGGAGAAAAACATGGTGCTGAACTTTGTGCAGGAGATTCTTGCGACCTTTGCATTTCTGTTCCTGGTATTTACCTGCCTGAAAGCTACCAGCGGTGATTCCGCGGCGCTGCAGATCGGGGTGATCGGGTTTGCGGCGGTTGCGATTCTGGCATTGACGTTAAATAGCACCGGATTCAGCATGAATGCCATGCGTTCCGTATTCAGCAGTGTCTGGTTCGCGGTCCTGCCTTTCCCTAACAAGAACGGAGAGAAGGTTGACTGGCCCTACCAGCTGGTGGTTAACCTGGCAGGCTCTTCCATCGGCGGGATTCTGGCAGTCCTTGTAACAGGATTGTTCTGATTGGATGTGTGGATGGTGAAGTTCACGAAAAAGGATACTTTTGACTGAAAAGTGTCCTTTTTTTATATTCAGGTATGTGGTAAAATAGAAAAACAGAGGTAACAGTTACAGGCAGAGGTAATTGGGCTGTTACCAGGAAAGGAGAGGGCAATATGAATCCGTATTATCTGGGAATTGATATCGGAGCCTCCAGCGGGCGGCACATTCTTGCGCACCTGGAAGAGGGCAGGATGGTGCTGGAGGAGATTCACCGTTTTCCCAATGGAATGGTGGAAAAGGACGGGGAAAATGTCTGGGATGTGGAGGGACTTTTCAGGGAGATCAAAGCGGGCATGAAGAAATGTGTCGCTTTGGGCAAGATCCCCGTCAGTGTGGGAATTGACACATGGGGCGTGGATTTCGTGCTGCTGGATGAGAACCGGGAGCGTATCGGGAATGCCGTGGCATACAGGGACGGCCGTACAAAGGGCATGGACGGGGAGGTATATAAGATCATTCCGGAGGAAGACCTGTACGCCAGGACTGGGATCCAGAAGCAGATCTTCAACACGGTATATCAGCTGATGGCCTTAAAGGTAAAGAAACCGGATCAGCTTGCAAAGGCCAGGATTATGCTGATGATGCCGGATTACTTCCATTATCTGCTGTCAGGCGTGGCGGCGACAGAGTATACCAATGCCACTACCGGTCAGCTGGTGGATCCCGGGACAAAGGATTGGAACAGGGAACTGATCCGGAAGCTGGGCTATCCTGAGGAGATCTTCCAGAAGATCGTGCCCCCCGGCACGGTGCTGGGCGAACTCACCGAGGAAATCCGAAAGGAAGTGGGATTTAACTGCAAGGTGATTGCCCCTGCCACACATGATACCGGTTCCGCAGTGATCGCGGTGCCCACTGACAGTGACAATACACTCTACATCAGCTCCGGCACATGGTCTTTGATGGGGACGGAACTGTTCCAGGCTAACTGTTCCAAAGAGAGCAAGGCCAACAATCTGACCAATGAGGGCGGTTATGATTACCGGTTCCGCTATCTGAAGAATATCATGGGACTCTGGATGATACAGTCGGTGAAGAAAGAGATCGGGGGCAGCCTGGGCTTTGGCGAGATCTGTGAGCAGGCGTCAAAATGCACGATCGCATCCATTGTAGACTGTAATGATGACCGTTTCCTGGCTCCTGCCAACATGACGGAGGAAGTGCAGGCGGCGTGCAGGGAATCCGGCCAGCAGGCTCCGGAGGGAATTGCCGAAGTGGCATGTGTCATTTATAACAGTCTGGCAAAGTGTTACGCCAGGACCATCAAGGAAGATCGGAAGAGCGTCGTGTAGGGAAAGAGTGTTCTGTTGGGTGTA
>CANDMD010000272.1 GCA_947385725.1 uncultured Lachnospiraceae bacterium
TGACGCAAACATCAAGCACTGATTTACTTCAGGATTAATGCAACGATGTACTAGGAATTACTAAGTTACACACTGAAGAATGGCAAAGACAGGCATCCTTCTTGGAACGAAGTTCCATGGGATTGGTTTGTGCCGCCCAAAGAGGTGGGCTTTGCCCCCTCTTGCCGGCATGTTTGAAAGTATGAAGAGAGTTAGTGTGAGCGGAAGTATGGGAGAGCAGCATGTTTAATTTTGATAAAATGACTGACCGGCGGGGCGTAGGCTCTTTGAAATGGGATGTGCCGGAGGGAGAACTGCCCATGTGGGTGGCAGATATGGATTTTGAGACGGCGCCTCAGGTGGCGGAGGCCATCAGGATTCGGGCGGAACGCGGTATTTTCGGTTATCATGTGATAACGGAGGACTGGTATGAGGCATATATCCGCTGGTGGAAGCGCCGTCATGGGTTTGCCATGGAGAAGGACTGGCTGATCTTCTGTACCGGCGTGGTGCCCGCCATATCCAGCACGGTGAGGAAGCTGACAACTGTGGGCGAAAATGTGCTGATACAGACGCCGGTATACAATATATTTTTTAATTCCATAAGGAATAACGGGCGTAACATATTGGAAAGCCCTCTGCATTATGACGGAGAGCAGTATTCCATGGACTTTTCAGATCTGGAAGAGAAGCTTGCGGATCCCCAGACTACCCTGATGCTGCTGTGCAATCCCCATAATCCTGTGGGGAAGATCTGGGACAGGGAGACCCTTGCACGGGTCGGCGAACTGTGTGCAAAACATCATGTACTGGTGCTTTCTGACGAGATCCACTGTGATTTGACAGACCCGGGTTGTGGGTATGTGCCCTTTGCATCCGTGTCAGAAATATGCAGGAATAACAGCATTACCTGTCTGGCTCCCACCAAGACCTTCAATCTGGCGGGACTGCAGACAGCGGCTGTGATGGTTCCCGATCCGGTGATTCGCCATAAGTTAAATCGCGGATTAAATACGGATGAAGTGGCGGAGCCGAATGCTTTTGCCATAGGAGCTGCTGTGGCAGCTTTTGAAAAGGGGGAAAACTGGCTGGAGGAACTCAGACAGTACCTCTATGAAAACAAACAGCAGGTGCGGCAGTTTGTAAAGGAGAACCTTCCTGCGATCAAAGTGGTGCCTTCCAATGCCACATATCTGTTATGGCTGGACTGTGGCGCGGTCACGGACGACGCAGGGAAATTATGTAAGTTCATCCGTCAGGACAGCGGGCTGTACCTGACGGAAGGGGAAGAGTATGGAAGCTGTGGCAGACAGTTTATCCGAATGAACACTGCCTGCCCCAGGGAGCGGCTCATGGACGGGCTGAACCGGTTAAAAAGGAGTGTGGAGGCTTATGGCGCGTAAAGTGCCGTAAGCCTTTTTAAATATTCATAGCGTTCCTTTGCCTGTTTTTCCGCCTGCGCGAACAGGCGCTCCGCCTCTTCCGGTTTCTGGCGTTTCAGCACATCATAGCGGATCTCGCCGTCTAAAAATTCCTCATAATTCAGCTTCGGTTCCCCGCTGTCCAGAGTGAAAGGATTTTTTCCTTCCTCTTTTAACAGGGGATTGAAGCGGAACAAATGAAAATAGCCGCTGTCCACCGCTTTCTTGGCCTCATGGGGGGTGGAGCCTAGACCGCTGCGTATGCCGTGGGCGATGCAGGTGGCATAAGCAATGACCAGGGAGGGGCCGGGATATGCGGCGGCTTCCGTAAATGCCTTTAAGGTCTGGTTAAAATCTGCACCCATGGCGATCTGTGCCACATAGACGTTGCCGTAGGTCATGGCCATGGAGGCCAGATCCTTTTTCCGGGTGGTCTTGCCTCCGGAGGCAAATTTGGCAGTGGAGCCGGTGGGAGTGGCCTTGGAGGCCTGTCCGCCGGTGTTGGAGTAGACTTCCGTGTCCAGAACCAGCAGATTGATATTTCTGCCGCTGGCCAGAACGTGATCCAGGCCGCCGAAGCCGATGTCGTAGGCCCAGCCGTCGCCGCCAATGACCCATTGCACGGTATCCGTGCCTTCGCCCCGCTTTGCGGCGGCTTCCTGTGCCAGCAGCATGCCGTAGCCGAACTCAGCACCATCCTCAAAGAGAGAGTTGGACCAGGCGGGTCCTTTTCCCTCCTCGTCCACGTTATAGGCGCAGGAGGGAGCGGAGTTTGCCCAGATGGAACTACAGCCGGTGGCGTTGGCGATGAACATGCGGTTCCCGAAAAGCTGGGTCAGAAGCTTGACATAGGGCGTTTCCCCGCAGCCCGCACAGGCACCGGAAAACTCAAGGTAAGGGCGCAGAAACTGGCTGCCCTTAAAGGTATCGGTTTTAAATTTTTCCGCGGCCTCCGGGCAGGGAAGAAGGGGTTTCCCGAAATCAAAGTATTGCTGCTTCTCCTCGTGTTCTGCAATGGGAACCATCTCCAGGGCCTTGTTTCCCTGCTTTCCCGGACATACGGCGGCACAGGTTCCGCAGCCGGTACAGTCAACGTCGGAGATCACAATGGAAAAGGTATGGTCTTCCATGCCTGCCATGGGCAGTGTCGGCATCCCCTCCGGAATCTGCTGTGAACCGTTCTTTTTCAATACGGCAGGTCGGATCACCGCGTGGGGGCAGACAAAGGAGCAGCGGTTGCACTGAATGCAGTTTTCAGGCTTCCACACAGGAACTTCGGTGGTTACATTCCGCCGTTCGTGGGCAGTGGTTCCAGGCGGGGTATAGCCGTCCGCGTAGGGCAGGAAAGCGGAAACGGGGAGTTCATTCCCGCGCTGGTCGGTGACGGGCTGCTGGATGTTTGTCACATAGGAAAGTACCTCTGGCCGGTCGGGCAGGGGAGGGTTATCCAGAGAAAAGTTATCCAGGGAAGGGCTATCCAGGGAAGGACTATCCAGGGGCGGGTTATCCGGCAAATCATTTCCTGGGAGATGCTCGATGGCATCGTTGCGGGCCGTGATCCTCTGTGTGGAAACACTGTCCTCTGTCTCCAGCCGTTTCCATTCCTCCGGCAGGGTAACCTCATATACCTCCTGAAAACCTCTGTCAATGGCCTCCTCATTCATCAGCAGGATGTCCCCGCCGGATTTTCCATAGCTTTTGGCGGCGGCTGCCTTCATAAGCCGCTTTGCCTCCTCCGCCGGCAGCAATTTCGAAACGGCAAAGAAGGCGGCCTGCAGGATTGTGCTGATCTTGCTGTTCAAGCCGATCTCCTTGCCGATCCGGATGGCGTCAATCATATAAAATCGAATGTGATGCTTTGCCATGTAAGCCTTTACCTGATCCGGCAGATACTCCTCCAGCTCTGCCTCCCGGAAATAGCAGTTCAGCAGGAAAGCGCCTCCGTCTTTCAGATCCTGTACCATGTCATACTTGTGCAGATAGACCGGATTGTGACATGCCACAAGATCCGCATACCGGACCAGATAGGCGCTGTGGATGGGACTCCTTCCAAAGCGCAGATGGGAGATTGTGAGTCCCCGGGACTTCTTGGAGTCATACTCAAAGTAGCCCTGTGCGGAAAAATCTGTGTTATCTCCAATGATCTTGATGATATTTTTCGTGGCGCTGACCGTGCCGTCCCCGCCCAGCCCCCAGAATTTGCAGGCAGTCAGATCGGAGGGAGCGGTATTTTCAATGGAGGGAACAGGGAGCGACAGGCGGGTAACGTCGTCCTTGATTCCCACAGTGAAATCAGAGCGGGTGGTGTTTGAGTAAACTGCGGCAATCTGAGCCGGAGTGGTGTCCTTGGAGCTTAAGCCGTATCTGCCGGACAGGATGCGGCAGGGCATTTCCTGCAGGGCAGCGGCCACATCCAGAAACAGCGGTTCGCCGGGAGCGCCGGGCTCCTTGGTACGGCTTAAGACAGAGATAAGCTCCACGGACGCGGGCAGAGCCGCTTTCAGGTGTCTGGCGCTGAAAGGGCGGTAGAGATGGACTGCGACCAGGCCATAGGGCTGGTCAGGAACGGTTTCCAGATATTCCCGGATGGTTTCACAGACACTTCCCATGGCAACAATAACATGTGTTGCAGAGGGATTGCCGTAATAGTTAAACAGCCCATAATCCGTTCCGATGGCCTGATTAATTTTGTCAAGCTGCCTTTCCACGAGATCGGGAAGGGCAAAATAGACCGGATTGGAGGCCTCCCTTGCCTGGAAGAAGATATCGGGATTCTGGGCGGAACCGTAGGTTTTGCCGTGATGGGGATGGAGGCAGTCCCTCCGGAACCGGGCGACGGCTTCCATGGAAAGCATGGATTTCAGGGTATCGTAATCCCAGACCTTTACCTTGTGCAGTTCGTGGGAAGTGCGGAAACCGTCAAAGAAATTCAGGAAGGGAATGCGTCCTTCCACGGCGGCAAGGTGGGCCACGGGGGACAGATCCATGGTTTCCTGTACGCTGCCGCAGGCGAAGATGGCGCAGCCGGTCTGTCTGCAGGCAAAGATGTCGGAGTGATCCCCGAAGATGGAGAGGGCGTGGGTGGCGATGGATCTGGCAGCCACATGAATTACGCCGGGAAGAAGCTCACCAGCCATGCGGTACAGGTTGGGAAGCATCAATAGCAGCCCCTAGATCGGAAGAGCACACGTCTGAACTCCAGTCACAGTTCAGGATC
>CANDMD010000273.1 GCA_947385725.1 uncultured Lachnospiraceae bacterium
AAAATAACGAAGTGATAGAGACGGAGAACAGCATCATCATCCTGGGGGATGTCTATCCCGGGAGCGCGATCATCAGCGCCCGGAATATCATTGTCCTGGGCGGACTCTACGGAGAAGCCTACGCAGGCGGAAACGGCAGGGAGGGAGCCTTTGTGGCAGCGCTTGAAATGGAGCCGGAGAGAATCAAGATCGGCGATTTCAAATATAAAACAGGTACAAAACAGTCAAAATGGAGTATACGCCAGAAGGTACAGCCGAAAATCGCATATGTGAAGAACGACAAGATAATATTTGATTCCTTTACGAAAGATTTGCTGAGTTCTTTTTAAGGAACTGTCGGACAGTTCCTTGGAATTCGGAGGACGACAAAAATAAAATGGAGGATTTGAATCATGGAAAGTCAGGTCATTGTCGTCACTTCAGGAAAAGGCGGTGTGGGGAAGACCACCACATCAGCAAATGTCGGAACAGGTCTTGCAAAGCTGGGGAAGAAAGTGTGTCTGATCGATACGGACATCGGTCTGCGCAATCTGGATGTAGTGATGGGGCTGGAGAACCGGATCGTCTATAATCTGGTGGACGTGGTGGAGGGAAACTGCCGCGTGAAGCAGGCACTGATCAGGGACAAGAGGCATCCGGGGCTGTATCTCATGCCCTCGGCACAGACAAGGGATAAGTCCGCCGTGTCCCCGGGGCAGATGGTAAAGGTCATCGAGCATTTGAAAGAGCAGTTTGACTATATTATCCTGGATTGCCCGGCGGGGATCGAACAGGGCTTCCAGAATGCCATTGCCGGCGCTGACAGGGCGTTGGTGGTCACCACGCCGGAAGTCTCGGCGATCCGCGACGCGGACCGGATCATCGGTCTGCTGGAGGCAAACGGCTTTAAACAGATGGATCTGATCCTCAACCGTCTCCGGATGGATATGGTGCGGAAGGGAGATATGATGTCGGCCCAGGATGTGGTGGATATTCTTGCCATTCCGCTGATCGGCATCGTCCCCGACGACGAGAACGTGGTCATTTCCACCAATCAGGGCGAGCCCCTGGTTGGCAGCGACTGCCCGGCGGGACAGGCATATGCCAATGTGGTGCTGCGGGTAGAGGGCAAGGAAGTGCCTTTCATGAATTTTGAGAAGGGGATTTCTTTCTGGACGAGGGTAACGGGTATTTTCCATAAAGCATAAGGAGGAGCAGTGAAATGAGACATTTCTTTCGCAGAAAAAGCTCCTGCCAGATCGCCAAGGACAGATTAAAGATTCTGCTGATCTCAGACAGGGTCAACTGCTCGCCGGAAATGATGGAGCTTATCAAGACCGATATCGCCAAGGTGATATCAAAGTATATGAAAATAGACGCGGAAAACATAGAGATCCAGATCAGTACAGTGGGAAGCAGGACTGGCAAAGGAGCGGGCGGCAAGCATCCGATGCTGTACGCCAACATTCCGATTCTGGATACGACAACGCAGGAACATGCGCTGAATACAAAGTAGCCTTGTAAATATAATATGATTTTTCGAATACAGGGCAGCTTTGCTTAGAAAGTATGGTAGCAGAATGTTTAGAAACTACAGGATAAGAGATTATGACTTTAAACTGATGGCCATGATACTGGCATTGGCATCCATTGGTATCATGGCCATCGGGAGCGCCGAAGAGTCCCTCCAGAAGCGGCAGCTTGCAGGGGTGGTTGCGGGAGCCGTCGCGATGATCATAATATCATTTTTCAATTATTCAATGATATTGAAATTGTATTGGCTCATGTATATCGCCAATATCGGACTGCTGGGTCTGGTCATGTTCACCAGCGCCGGTGATGACGCCAAAGGAGCGCAGAGATGGCTGGAAATCGGCAGTTTGAGATTTCAACCTTCAGAAACTGCGAAAATCTTGTTGATTTTATTCTTTGCACAGTTTATTATGAGATATAGGAAGAAGATCAATACGGTTGGGTTCATTGTGTGCGCTGTTATTCTGGCCGCAGTCCCGTGGGTGATGATCTATAAGCAACCGGATTTATCCACCAGTATTGTAATTATTGTCGTATTCTGTTTTGTAATGTTTGCAGGGGGGATCAGCTGGAAGCTTGTGGTCGGCGCTTTTGCCGTCGCCATTCCCGCCGTGGCCATTGTCATATCCCTGGCGCTGCAGCCGGACAATGATATCCTGACAGACTATCAGCGGGGACGTATCCTGTCCTTTGTGGATCCGCAGGAATATGCTACCACACTGGCGTACCAGCAGTTAAATTCCGTTACGGCCATCGCCTCGGGACAGCTGGACGGCAAAGGATATAAGAACAACGAGATCACCTCCGTTAAAAACGGCAATTTCATTTCGGAGGCGCAGACGGATTTCATCTTCGCGGTGATCGGAGAGGAATTTGGTTTTAAGGGAAGTATCGCTGTCATTGTTCTTCTCACGGGGATTTCACTGGAATGTATCTCCGTCGCCAGAAAGGCGAAGGATACGGCGGGGACGGTCATTGCGGCTGGAATGGGGGGAATGGTGGCTTTTCAGGGCTTTGTCAATATCGGCGTGGCAACCTTTATCCTGCCAAACACGGGATTGCCGCTGCCCTTTGTGAGCTACGGACTGACTTCCCTGATGAGCCTTTTTATGGGCATGGGTTTTGTCCTGAATGTAAGGCTTCAGGCAAGGAGAGCAAAATAGCAGAAGTAAGTGGGGTAAAACTATGATGAATATCGCTTTGATCGCACATGACGCCAAGAAGAAACTGATGCAGAATTTTTGCATCGCGTACAGGGGGATTCTGAGCAAAAACGAGCTGTTTGCCACAGGAACCACGGGGCGTTTGATAGAGGAGGTCACAAACCTGAACATTCATAAATACCTGGCGGGACATCTGGGAGGCGAACAGCAGATCGGCGCGCAGATTGAGCATAACCAGATCGACCTGGTGATCTTTCTGAGAGATCCGCTGACGCCCAAGCCCCATGAACCTGATGTGAACAATGTGGTGAAGCTTTGCGATATGTATAATATACCGCTGGCGACCAACCTGGCCAGCGCAGAACTGTTGATCAAGTCCCTTGACAGAGGAGATTTAGAGTGGCGTGAAATGTACAGATAGAAAAATGATCAGAAGGATCCTGTGCCTGTTGTGCGCCTGTGGGCTTTTGCTCACGGGATGCGGCGGGCTGCCCTGTGACCTGGCTTATGGCGGGAACTCACAGATCAGCAGCTTCAATGTGGTTTCCCGGCAGGACAGGAATGTTGCGGAGCCTTTTGCCTCCGGTCTGTGTGTGGTGACGGAGGACGTCACGGATGATGAGAATGTGGACATGTCCCAGGCCGGAGCGGCGATTCTTTTTGACCTGAATAACAGGGAGATCCTGTATGCAAAGAGTGCGCATGAAGTCCTGCATCCGGCCAGTCTGACCAAGGTGATGACGGCCCTTGTGGCCCTGCAGCACGGCAGTCTGGATCAGAGGCTGACCGCTACGCCGTCAGTCAATATCACGGAGGCGGGGGCACAGCTCTGCGGACTGAAAAGCGGGGATTCCATGACGTTGGACCAGGCGCTGCGGATCCTGCTGGTGTACTCAGCCAATGATGTGGCCATGCTGATTGCGGAGAACATAGGCGGTACGGTGGAAAATTTTGTGGAGATGATGAACCAGGAGGCCAGAAGACTGGGCGCCACCAACACCCATTTTTCCAATCCAAACGGCCTGACGGACGCGGAGCATTACACCACGGCCTACGATCTTTACCTGATCTTTAATGAGGCGGTAAAATACGAAACCTTCAATGAAATCATACAGATGACCGCGTACCAGACCACCTATCTGGACAAGGACGGCAAGGAGAAGAACTTTGACAAGACCACCACCAACCTTTTTGTCAGGGGAGATTATCAGGCTCCGGCAAATGTAACGGTCATCGGAGGCAAGACGGGAACCACCCAGGCGGCAGGACACTGCCTGATGCTTCTGGCCAGGGATTCCGGCGGTGCGCCTTATATCGCGATTGTGCTTGGGTCGGACGCGACAGAGACGCTGTACAGGGAGATGACAGACCTGTTGGACGAGATTCATAAATAGTAGTTGTTTTTTGCGTCAACATAAATTATAATAAAAATACGAGCAGTAAGACTAAAATTACTATAGGAGGGTATTCCAATGGTTCAGCTGATTGTAGGTAAAAAGGGTAAGGGTAAGACGAAACAGTTATTAGACAAGGTTAACAGCGAGATCAAGGAGATTTCCGGTAATATCGTATATCTGGATAAGAGCACCAAGCATATGTATGAGTTAAACAACAAGGTGCGTCTTATCGATGTGTCTCAGTGCGCTATAGAGAACAGCAGTGAATTTACAGGCTTTGTGTGCGGCATCCTCTCACAGGACCACGATCTGCAGCAGATGTATTTTGACAGCTTTTTAAAGCTCTCCCATCTGGAGGATCAGGACATCACTCCCACAGTGGAGAAATTAGAGAAGATCAGCAAGATCTTTGACGTGAATTTCATTCTGAGCATAGATCGGAAGAGCGTCGTGTAGGGAAAGAGTGTTCTGTTGGGTGTAG
>CANDMD010000274.1 GCA_947385725.1 uncultured Lachnospiraceae bacterium
CACACCACCACCCCACAGAACACTCTTTCCCTACACGACGCTCTTCCGATCTGATAGGAAAGCCAGCCAGGGCTGGCTGGCGAATGCCGCGGGGTCAAATACTCACATATTTCTTGAGGGCAGCCTCCACAGCGCCGGTTCCGGCGGACAATTCCGCAAAATATCCCTTTACGGTCTCAGCCATTCCGATCTTTACCAGGTCCACGCCGAATATCTTCTCATTGGATAGTAACGGATCCAGCACGCTTAAGTCCTTGGGCGCGTCAGTCAGTTCAAAATCTTTCACATAGGCGCCTGCGGTCTCCAACAGGGGATCGGCGCTGCAGGTGAAGGGATTGCCCTTGTCGTCCACACCCATGAGATAGCGAAGCCAGCCTGCGAAGACCAGGGGGATCAGCTTTAAATCGGCAGTGTCGAGCTCCGGTGATTTTTCATAAGCCTTGATGGTCTCGCCGAAGCGGATGGCAAGCTTCTGGGAGGTATCGGTGGCGATCCTCTGAGGGGTATCCGGCATAAAGGGATTGGGGATCCGCACATTCACCACCTGGTCGATAAATTCCCTGGGGTCAAGGATGCCGGGATTTATCACCACGGGAAGTCCCTCCTGGTATCCGATGATCTCTATAAATCTTTTCAGCAGAGGATTATTCATCTCCTCGGAGATTAAGGTATAGCCCAGCAGGCATCCGTAAACGGCAAGGGTGGTGTGGAGGGGATTCAGGCAGGTGCAGACCTTCATCTTCTCCACTTTGTCCACGGTTGCCCTGTCGGTAAAGATGACGCCGCCCTTTTCCAGAGGAGGCCTGCCGTTGGGAAAAGCATCCTCAATGACCAGATACTCGCATTCCTCCGCGTTGACGAAGGGCGCGATGTAAGTGTTTTTGGATGTGACGATGGCGTCCAGCTCCTCGATACCGTCCTGGGCCAGCATTGCTTCCACCTTGCTGTCCGGTCTGGGGGTGATCTTGTCGATCATGGACCAGGGGAAGGATACCCTGGAGGGATCCTTCACATATTCCAGAAAGCCCTGTTCCGCCAGCCCCTTTCCGCACCATGCCTCGGCGAAGGCCAGCACCGCGGCCTGCAGCTTGTCGCCGTTGTGGGAGCAGTTGTCCATGCTCACCATGGCCAGGGGAAGGCCGTTCTCATAGCGGCGGTACAGCAGGGAAACCACCTTGCCCAGGTAGCTGTCGGGTCTGGAGGGACCTTTTTCAAAGTCCGCGGCAATGGCGGGAAGCACATTCCCCTTTGCGTCGGTGACTGCATAGCCCTTTTCCGTGATGGTGAAGCTTGCCATCTGCAGGGAGGGTGCGGCAAAGATTTCCTGTAAGCGGGTAAATTCCTTTACGTTGCCGCTGTCCAGGATCAGGGATTCCATAATGCTCGCCACGACAGTCTTCTCCACGGTGTTGTCGGCTTTCAGGGTGGCCAGGATGGACAGGTTGTCGTGGGGGCGGTTACTCTTTTCTATGATCTCATAGTCATAGCCCTCGGCAGCGATCAGGCCTGTGTCCATGACACCTTCGTTTAGCAGGTTCTGCACCACGTTTGCCTGGAAGGCGCGGAAGATATTGCCTGCGCCGAAGTGGATCCATACAGGGTGCCCGCACGTGTTTTTCTTTATGGTTTCATAGTCAAATGCCGGAAGCCTGTAGCCTGCCGCCTCATAGGCGGCGCGTCCGGTCTGTATGCCGTTTAAAGTCAGTTTCATGGTCATCCTCTTTTCCGCGCCATTTGGGCGCTTTTACTTCTTGTGCTGTTTTTTAATCGCTTCCCACAATCCATTCAGATAGGTGGCGCCCAGCGCCCTGTCGTAGAGACCGTAGCCGGGCATCGCCACCTCGTCCCAGATCATGCGTCCGTGGTCGGGGCGGATGGGGCCGGTAAAGCCAATATCGTACAGAGCCAGCATGATCTCGTACATGTCGAAGGTGCCGTCGCTGGAAAGATGGGCGGATTCCTCGAAATCAGTGGGAGAGTTGAATTTCAGGTTCCGCACATGGGCGAAGTGGATCCTTCCTTTCAGGGAGCGGATCATATCGGGCAGGTCGTTCTGCAGGTTGGTGCCGTAGGAGCCGGAGCAGAAGGTGACGCCGTTGTGGGGATTGTCCACCATCTTCATCATCCGCAGGATATTCTCCTTGTTGATGATGATGCGGGGCAGGCCGAACACGCTCCAGGCGGGATCGTCGGGATGGATGGCCATGTTGATGTCGTATTTGTCGCAGACGGGCATGATCCGTTCCAGGAAGTATTTCAGGTTGGCGAAGAGCTTTTCGTCGTCCACGTCTTTATACATCTCGAACAGTTCCCTGATATGCTCCATGCGCTCAGGTTCCCAGCCGGGCAGGATGGAGCCGTTGGAATCGCCGCTGATGGACGCAAACATATCCTCGGGATTTAAGGCGTCCACTGCCTCCTGTGTGTAGGCCAGCACTGTGGAGCCGTCGGGGCGGACCCTTGCCAGCTCCGTCCGGGTCCAGTCGAAAACAGGCATGAAATTGTAGCACACCATATGGATATCCGCCTGTCCCAGGCGCTCCAGGGTGGTGATGTAATTGTCGATGTAGTGTTCCCTGTCGGGAGTGCCTACCTTGATGGCGTCATGGATATTGACGCTCTCAATACCCGCGAGCTGCAGGCCCGCATCCTCGATCTCTTTCTTCAATGCCAGGATGTCCTCCATCTCCCATGCCTCGCCGGGCTTTGTGCCGTAGAGGGTGGAAATGACTCCGGTGACCCCGGGGATCTGCCGGATCTGTTTCAATGTGACGGTGTCGTACTTGCTGCCGTACCAGCGCAATGTCATCTGCATAATAGAATACCTCCATTCCAGTGTCGGGACTGTTTTTCCTGTACCCTTACTGTACAAAAAAACGAAATGCATGAAAAGTATATATATTGCTTGATATATTGCAAAAATTGCTGTAGTCTGAAAGCAGGAAGCAAGGAAACAGGAAGCAAGGAAACAGAAAGCAAGGAAACAGGAAGCAAGGCAACAGAAAGCAGGAAGCAGGGAAACAGGGGCCAGGGGGATGATATGATATGGGAAAAGCGGATAAAATAGACAGGAAGCTTCGCGTACTGGACGCTGCGGACGAGCGGCAGTATATGATCGGTGAGAATTACGAGGTGTACGAGAAGCAGGGAGCGCCCACGGGGGCGATGACCTTTCACTATCATGACTTTTACGAGATTATCTATGTGCTGGAGGGAGAGTATTCCTCCATGCTGGAGACCCAGACTTATCACATGAAAAAGGGGGATTTCCTGCTGATCGACCAGAATGTCATGCACAAATATCATTATGTGGAGAAGAAGCATGACAGTTCGAAGCGGATTATTCTCTGGGTGACGTCAAGGATGCTGGCGGAGCTGTCGGGAGGAGATATGGACCTGTCGGCGTGTTTCCGGGGAGACGGCCCCTGCGCGTATCATTTTCCCATTTATTATGAAGAAATGCTGCAGGGCTATCTCCTGAAGCTTGCCATGACGGAACTGGTGGAAGCGAAACAGCCCGGAGCCAAGGAAGTGTTGGACAGGGGCTACCTGACCCTGTTCTTCGCCCATCTGAATCTGCTCTGCGGCGGACAGGAATATCTGTTCGCCCGGGAGGAACTGGTGGAGCATCCCCTTGTGGAACAGGTGTCCGATTATGTTGACAGGCATATGGAAGAGCAGATATCGCTGGACTGTCTGGCGGGTCAGGTGCATATGAGCAAGTATCATTTCCTGAGAAGATTCAAGGAACTGACGGGTATGACGGTCCATTCCTTTGTGGTCAACAAGCGGCTGATCAAAGCCTGTGAAGCGCTCCGCGGAGGCGTCAGCGTGACGGAGAGCTGGCAGCTTACAGGGTTTTCTGACTATACCTCGTATCTGCGCAATTTTCGGGGGAATTACGGCATTACTCCGGGAAAGTACAGGGAACTTTATTCGGAGAGAAAATAAAGGTAGACGGGAATTATTTTAGCAGATGATTGCAGAAGAAAGAACGGACATGTTATAATTGTATCTATGGCTGAAATATGAGTCAGTCAAAAACCGGAAAAGGATAGAAGCCTGGAAGGAAACTTCCTGATTTTGAATGAATGTCCAAAGAGTGGTGTTTAACACCCTCTTATGATGCGGTCAAGGGGGATAAAGATGAAAAATATCATTGGTAAAAGTATAATGAAATGCATTGTTCTTATGATCGCGGGGTCAATCGTGGGAACCCTGCTGCTGGCTCTCGTATTTTTGATCCCGGTCAATGAAGAGAAGGCACAGGAAAGCTTTGATATCATAGTGGATGAGGCCAGTTATCCGGCGATTCCCATTGTGGGGGATCTTACCGGAATGAACCAGCAGAGTTTTTATCCTGGAGTGCTTGATAACTCTTCAGATAAGATTATGCTGTTTACAGCTTTGGATACATTCCAGTCGGATAAAAGCGTGTTTTATCGGAGCATGAGTATGTATAACGGCTATATGGGGCTGGAATATTAATACTATTGGCACGGCTACGTCAGTATTTTG
>CANDMD010000275.1 GCA_947385725.1 uncultured Lachnospiraceae bacterium
CGAGTAACCTGACTACATAACGCCAGCCACATACGTTTAACCAGTGCAGTACGGTAAATTCTGGCGTCATGTAGTATAATTATATCGAAACTCTTTTTATATTTCAACTGCTTCCCTGCAGTTCTCCTCCTCCCACTGAAAGGCCGGCTGAAGGGCTATTTTGTATTTCCTGTGGTATCTGGCCGTCAGTTTCGTAATCCTGCTCGCAAGGGAATCAAAGATGCCGGAGTACACAATAGAGGAAAGCGCTGAAAAACCTTTCCCCGTGAAATCTGTCTCCCAAGGGCGATATCCTGCGAAACGGGGCGAATATCACCTGCAAAGATCAGGAATTTCTGCTGGACATCGTGGGAAGGTACAAGGTCACGATTAACGGAAAAAGTTATGACACTGTCTGTGTCATGGATATCAATACCTGCGGCAGCGGCGTATTATCAGAGCAATTCCTGGATCGAACCGGAAGGACGATCCTGTGGCGGCGGTTCAATCGGGATGACTGAGCCATCGACCGTTATCAGAAAAAGTGGAGCGAACTTCTTCAGTTCCACCCGGCAGGAAAGCCAGGTGGTTCCCACGGAACAAAGGACTGACACGGCCAGGGAAATAACCGCCAGCTTCCTGTCAAACACGTAGACCAGCGTATCCGCCCTGTACATAATCCCGTAGGCCGTCCAGATCACCCTGGGAAACAGCCAGGTTCCTCCGGCATACCCGATGATACAGCCGATCACAGCGGCCGAGCCGGAATAAGACATATACTTGGACATGATAACGCCCTCGCTGTAGCCCAGCGCCGCCACAAGGAAAAAGAACACCGGAAAGATATTTGCGATCCCCTCCACAATGGCGGAATCATTTTCAAAGCACGCATACCCCACATTGGTATCACGCCCCAGCAGGTAACTGTCAGGCTCTTTCAGGTCCGCGATCTCCTGCTCCTCAAGATAATTCCCCGTGGTTTCCACCATGGCTGCCCTCGTCACCTTGAGACCTGCAAAAAAGCCCACTCCCAATGCGACGATCGCCAGGATCGCAATAAACCGTCCAAAACTCTCTTTAATTTCCCGTAATGTCGATTTCCAGATTGTTTTCATTGCCACATTCCTACATGTTCCCTGCAAATTTGCCATCCACGGCAACGCAGGAATACCCGTACAGACCCTGTTCCACACAGCCGCAAACAGACATTGTTTCTTACCATTCAATGTCCTGTATATCTACAATATGTTCATTCTTCACCATGCTGACCACCGTACCGTTCTTCACGGTGATGATCCTGTCCGCCATGGCCGTCAGCGCCTGGTTGTGGGTAATCACTACCACTGTCCTGCCCTTCTGCCTGCAAGTGTCCTGAAGCAGTTTCAGAACCGATTTCCCCGTATTATAATCCAGGGCTCCCGTGGGCTCGTCACAGAGCAGAAGCTTTGGATTCTTCGCAAGGACTCTGGCAATGGCCACTCTCTGCTGTTTCCCTCCCGAAAGCCGGGCGGGGAAATTACCCATCCTGTCCTGCAGTCCCACCTCCCAAAGCACCTGCGCCGCGTCCAGGGGCTCCTTGCAGATCTGCGCCTCCAGTTCTACATTTTCAAGGGCGATCAGATTCTGCACCAGATTGTAAAACTGGAATACAAACCCGATATCATAACGCCGATAGTCCGTAAGCTGCTTTTTGTTATATGCAGAGACCTCCTGCCCATCCAACACGACGCATCCACCGGTAAGGCTGTCCATCCCGCCCAGGATATTTAAAATGGTAGTCTTTCCGGCGCCGGAGGCGCCCACAATCACGCAAAACTCTCCCTCTTCAATTTCAAAGTTTACATTATGGAGCGCCTGGATCTCCACTTCTCCCGTCCGATATATTTTGTTCACCTTCTCAAACGTTACAAACGCACCCATCCCGATTCCTGCTGCCTTTCCTGCCTTATAATGTGTTTCCCGCCCCATGCCATAAGCACAGCATATTCTCTGTGCATCATCCGTGTTGTCTGCCTGCCCCGGCATACTCCCGCGATACACTGCTGCCTCTGTGACGGCTGAATCATTCAAACTCCACCACATCCACAGCCATATCCTCATATCCGTCCTGCAGGGAAAACTGATCCCTGATCCCCTCCGTCACATAAAGATTTCCATCTTCCGTGACCAGGATCATGTCAAAGCCCTTATTCTGCCTCCAGTAGTCTTCCGCCCTTTCAAGTCCCATCACGAACAGGGCGGTGGAAAGGGCGTCGCACAGTTTTCCTTCGCCGGATATGACTGTTACTGAAGCCAGTCCGTTATCCACGGGATTACCTGTGGCAGGATCTATAATATGGCCATACCTTTTACCGTTTTCACCGATAAAGTACCGCTCATAGCTTCCGGAAGTGACCACCGCTGCATCCTTCACCTGGATCACACCCAGTACCCCTCCTGAAAAGGGATCCTTCAGCCCCACACGCCAATAACTCCCGTCAGGCTTTGCGCCTACTGCCTGGATATTGCCGCCAATATCCAGCAATGCGGAGGATACGCCGTTTTCCCTCAATATCTGTACGGCTTCATCTCCCGCATATCCTTTTCCCACAGCGCCCAGATCCAGCATGGTTCCTGTTTCCAGGGTAATCGTTCCGTTTTCCACATGCACCCGGTCATATCCCACATTCGCCAGCCGCTCCGCGATCTCATGATCGGCAGGCACACGATTTTCATCCGTGGTAAACCCCCATGCCCTCAGCACCGGATAAATCGTAGGCTCCAGGGCTCCTCCTGTGTTTTCCGCCATGACAAGGGCAAAGGAGACCAGTTCTTCCGTCTCCCCGCTTACAGCCACAGGCTGACCGCCGCTGTGATTGACCTGATAGATCTCGCTGCCCGTGTCCGTGACGGACCATAACCCTTCCAACTCTGTAATCCTATTCTCCGCCTGCCGGAGCGCGCTCTCCGCATTCTCCCCATACGCGGTAAAGGTCATATAAGTGTCCATCGCAAAAAAAGACTCCGAGTGTGCCGTCCTGTCACCGCCGCGCGGACCGGCGCAGGCGGTAAGACCGAAGAGCACGACAGACAGGCCACAAATAAGAAACCAATTCCTTTGCCCTGTTTGCGTCCGTATTCCTTCCATCTCCCTTTATTCCCCTGTTTCCTTGTATTCCAGCATCTATTTTACTCTTATTATCCTTGATTGTCTAACATAACAGCTGATCGTAATGACTGAGAAAACCATCCCGCCGTGGAGATGGGGATACTCATGGGCAACTGTATCAGGGGATAAGTCAAACCGGCGTTACGCTTCCATCCGGAAGCATAACGCCGGTTTGCAATCAGTCCGGGCATTACGCCTGCTGTTCATCTATTCAGTATTTCATTTGGCATTCCGACTGTTTTTTCATACGGGGTTTCGTCAGTTTTTTCCGCCTGTTATATCATTTCCTTCATTACGGCGCTTTCTTACCACAAACACTCCGGCTCCCGCCACAGCCGCAGCCAGCACGATAACGCATACCGTTGCCGCGACATTCATATGATCGCCGGTTTTTGCTCCCCTGGTCTCCACATTGCTGCCTGTCTCCTCAGGGCCGTCGTCGCTGTCCTGGCTGTCATCAGGCGCAGGGGTAAGGGTCGGCGTAGGTGTAGGTGTAGGTGTAGGTGTAGGCGTAGGTGTAGGCACAGGTGTAGGTGTAGGCGTTGTTACCGCATTCGCGCTCTGCCATCCTATGGCAAAAGGCGAAGCGCCTGTTATAAAGATCTTCAGACCGTCTTCTGTCTTTTCAATACCGCCGTCGCCCACCGAAGTAAAGCTTTCCGTCTTACCAGCGTTTGTGCCGCACTCAAAGAGATGGGTGATGCCGAACTCATAATCCGTCCTGTTCGTCCCTTCGGGATAAGGAAGCGTGACATACATACCTCCTGCGGGGAAATTCTCATCCGTAACCGGCACCGCTGTCGTCTGGTTGGTACTAAGGTCGGTAACCTTCATCGTCAGCTGAATGTTCAACGCCACTCTCTGGTTTTCAGGCAACATGCCCAGCACGGGCTCGCTGTCCGCCGCCACCTTGGATTTCATGTAAGCCAGCAGATCGGCGCCACTGCCGATATCAATACCGGCCTCTGCCTTAATAGCCGCTTTGATCGCTTCTCCATTCGCTCCGGCAAGGATGGTTTCATACTTCCCTGTCACCTTGCCTTCATCGGCCTCAACCTCAACCTCAAGTTCCCTTCTCTCGCCCGCTGTATAACGGATGTTCGGGGTGGGCAGGCTTCTGCCCAGCACCTGATCCCTGTTATCCTCACCCAGGTAAAATCCTAAATGGGGCGGCTGGTTGTAAGCTGTGTTCTGGTTCGCCACCGCGTTGCGGTATACGGGATCCTGCATCAGGCTGTAGATCATGTATTCTGTCTCATAACCCGTCATGTAGACGCGCAGTTCCGAATCGTCCGCACTTGGTACAATGACTTCCTCACGCCAGTCGCCGAAGAGGTCGGCTGTCAGGCTGG
>CANDMD010000276.1 GCA_947385725.1 uncultured Lachnospiraceae bacterium
CATTTCCGGTGCAACAGAGCGGAGTTTCTTTTCAGCCGCCTCCGGTATCTGCGCCAGAACGCCTCCTTTCACCGGCTCCATGATGACCATTTCTTTCCCATGCTTACGGATTACTTCATAACACCTTCTGGACGCGATAAAATAGCTTTCCCAGTCAAAATAATTGATGATGATCTGGACAAACTCTACTTCCGGATGCTCCGTCAGAATCTGGTCAAGTATCTCCGGCGAATCGTGGAAGGAAAATCCAATGTGTCTGATCTTCCCTTCTTCTTTCCATTTCTGTGCGTGTTCAAACAAATGGCAGTTCTTGACGACACCGCCCTTTCCGTCCAGCCCGTTATAGAATTTTGTGTTCAGGATATGGAGAAGATAGTAATCCACATAGTCTGTGCCAAGGTTTTTAAGCTGCTGTGCAAAAATCTCCTCTACCTGGTCTTCTGTCTGTATGAGAAAGGTGGGAAGCTTCGTGGCAATGGTAAACTTACTCCTCGGATACCGTTCCACTACGCTCTTTCTTAACGCCTCCTCGCTTTTACCATTGTGATAGGCATAACTTGTATCGAAATATGTGAATCCGTTCCCCAGGAACTCATCCACCATCTGGTTCAGCTGTTCCAAGTCAATGTTCTCCTGCACCCCGTCAATGACTGGGAGCCTCATAAAGCCAAATCCCAATTTTCCCTGTGCCATCTGTCCATCCCCCTTCTTTAGTCCTCCGGTGCCCATGCAGTAAACTGTGTCTCCTGCTGCTCAAGCGGAACCGTAAAGAACCTCACATTCTTATCCACTGCCCTGATCTGCTCCATTTCCTCTTCCGTAAATTCAAAGTCAAAGATGTCAAAATTATCTTTGATATGCTGCGGATTGGTAGATTTCGGGAAGATAATCGTACCCTCCTGGATATGCCAGCGCAGGATGATCTGAACATTAGTCTTTCCATACTTTTCTGCCAGCTTTGCAAATACAGGTTCATTTATCAGGTCTGCATCGCCATGTCCGATAGGATACCATGCCTCGATCACAGCTCCATAAGGAGCCAGCCTCTTTTTTAATTCGTTCTGCTGGAAATAGGGATGACACTCTACCTGCAGCACTGCGGGCTTGATTGTTGCTGCCTCGCAGACCTCCTCCAAACGTTCTGACTCAAAATTACTGAGTCCGATAGTTTTTACTTTTCCCTGCGCAACCGCCTTTTCCATATCCCGCCATGCACCTATATAATCACCCACCTGCTGATGCAAAAGAAGCAGGTCAATATAACCGATATCCAGACGCTCCAGCATCTTGTCAATGCCCTCCATCGTCCTGCCTTCCCCATATTCACTGGGCCACAATTTGGAAGTCACCCAGATCTCTTCACGGGGGATACCACTTTCACGGACAGCTTCACCCACACTGCGCTCATTCTGGTATGCGTGGGCAGTGTCAATATGACGATATCCCATCTTCAGGGCCTCCAGGCACGCATTCTTTGTTGCATCTCCCGCAGGCACCATATACACACCCATACCAAACTGCGGGATTTTTGTTCCATTATTCAAAGTAATATAAGCCTGACTCATCTCTTTTTCCTCCGATCATTATTTGGTAATATTTTTACCCTGTAAGTATTATATTGAGATTGTTCCCCTTCCTCAACATCACTTCCGGCAAGGAAGGGGTTTATGCCACACACTTTGCAAAAATGTGGCACATCATCCTTCTCCTTAACGATCCGGGACAATATATCTCTTTTTTAAAACCATCATCTCATAGGAATCAATACCCGGCAAACCGTTCATTGCGGTCAAGTCCGGTCATCTGCTCCATTTCTTCATCCGTCAGTTCAAAGTCAAATATCTCAAAGTTCTCCTGAATATGATCCTCATTACTTGAACCAGGAATCGCTATATTCCCCGCCTGCAGATGCCAGCGCAGGATAATCTGTGCCGAAGTCTTGCCATGAGCCTGCGCTATCCCGGAAATCACTTCATCATTAAACAACGTCTGCGTGTTACCACGTCCGCCAAGGGGAAACCATGATTCCATAACCGTTCCATACTGCCGCAGGTGTTCCTTCATCTCCATGCTCTGATGGTAAGGATGGGTTTCGTTCTGGAGCAGTGCAGGCGTGATGGATGTTGCGTTTACCAGCCGGTCAAAATCCTCCGGTGTATAATAATTGGAAAGGCCAATGGACCGGAGCTTCCCTTCGCTGACTGCCTGCTCCATTGCCTGGTATGCCTCCACATCATTGCTGGGCTGGGAATGATGTAAGATCATCAGGTCAATGTAATCCAGTCCAAGCCTTTCAAGAGAAGCATCGATCGCCTCCGCGCCGTTATCAAAATCATCCGTCCACATCTTAGTGGTGACAAAGATTTCCTCTCTTGTCACAAATCCTTCCTCAATCGCCCTCTGAATGCCGCGTCCCACATCTGCTTCATTTCCATAAATCCTGGCAGTATCGATCAGGCGATATCCATCCCGCAGCGCCCAATATACAGAATTTTCTGCCTCGCCGCCGGACAGACGGAAAGTTCCTATTCCAAGAATCGGCATCTCATAACCACTGTTCAATATAACAGTTCCGTTTTCCAAATCGAACACCTGTCCCTCTGATATCCCGGATATCTCTTGTTGTTCACTGTCTGAATTCTCCTCTGCCATTTCTGTCTGGTCATTCTCCTGTGTTTTATTCCCAATATCTGTATCCATACTGTCTGGCTGCCTGCCAGAGTTTCATTCTCCACAAGTTCATCCACACGATCTGTCTGTTCCTCCGTTGTACCACATGCAATCAGGAAGAAACACATTACAAGGGAAAGAATAAAAGCTATAATCTGTTTTGTTTTCAACTAAATCGCCCTCTTTTATTTCTGCGAGCAATGAGCCAAGTGCCGTGCTTGCACGAGCATTTGGCTTAGCCACGTCCCATACCGACAATATCCATATGTGACAGTGCTTCCTCAATCTCCTGCATTTCATCTGGTGACAGTTCCACATTGACCGCCTCAAAGTTCTCCTTTACCCGATCCTTTTTCGTTGTCCCCGGAATCGGAACCAGATACGGTTTCTTTGTAATCTCCCAGGCAAGGGCGATCTGCGCCGGAGTCGCCTGCTTCCTTTCTGCAAACTCTGTAATCAACTCCATGAGATCACGATTATGGTCAATCCCTTCTTTCTTAAACAGATTCATATTTGCCCGCCAGTCACCTTCCCGGTACTTTGTTCCGGCAGCATAACGATTGCTGAGATACCCTTTTGCAAGAGGGCAGGCTGACACATAAGTAATTCCAAGTTCTTCACAGAGTGGGAAATAAGTTCCCTCATCCTGCCTTGCCACAAAGGAATACATATTTTCGATTGCGGAAATGCTGCATACACTGTGTGTTCTTCGGATATATTCCTCCGGTGCAAAGGAAACGCCCCATGCCCGGATTTTCCCGGCTCTTATCAGCTCCGCCATTGTTTCCGCCACTTCTTCCGGCTCTGTTTTCGGATCAATGCGGTGCTGATAATATAGATCAATATAATCTGTTCCAAGCCTTATTAGGGATGCGTCTACCTGCTGCCGTATAGAATCACGGCTGCTGTTTAAGGCATCCTCATTCCCTGTAAAGAAAGATTCATCCACAATCCCAAACTTCGTGGCGATCACCACCTCTTTACGGAAAGGCGCAGCTGCTTTGCCAAGATACCTTTCGTTTGCTTCTCCATATACTGGGGCAGTATCGAAAAAAGTATATCCCACCTCATAGGCGTATCGCATAAGTGCTACCATATCCTCCTCTGCCTCCACCACCCCGTAGGCGTGAGTCTGTCCCATACAGCCGTATCCGATTGCTGTAATTTCGATCTCTGTCTGTCCAAGTTTTCTTGTTTTTTCCATTCTTATTCTCCTCATATTTTCATATTTTACATCTGCTCAGGCAGATGTAGGTTTATACAGGTATTCTGCGGTCTGCCAAAATCTGTTTTCGGTACAGCAATACAGCAAGGGAACCTCCCAGAAATTCCATAACCGGCGCTACCAGCATCAGCCCATACATGGGCCATAGAAAATCTGCAAACATCATCAGCGGCAGGTCAAAAATCCCTTTCCGGAAAAAGGACAGTATAAATGCCTGCTTTGCCCCGCCAATCCCCTGAAACACGGCAATCAGCATAAATTCTATATTGATAAAAGGCATCTCATACGGGTAAAGGCTGCCCCATATTCTATGGTTGCCGCATCCGAAATAAAAAACCTGACCAGCCACGGTGCAGACAGCTCCACCACCGCAAACATGATCACGGAGACGGCAAGCCCGGCTGCCAGTGAATAACGCACAACGCTGTCCATCCGTTTCCGGTTTCCGGAAGCATAATTGTAAGCAATCAGCGGAAGCACACCGGAGGACAGTCCCAGATCGGAAGAGCGTCGTGTAGGGAAAGAGTGTTCTGGTGGGTGTAGATGTC
>CANDMD010000277.1 GCA_947385725.1 uncultured Lachnospiraceae bacterium
CACCCACACCCAACAGAACACTCTTTCCCTACACGACGCTCTTCCGATCTTGTTGATTGGAGCAGGATAAAAGGGGTGGTTTCCCAGAACAAAGATGATTGTATAAAATGGATAAAGAAGTATATTGATTTAGGGATAAAATTTCGTTCCTTTGGAGTCGAGGCTTTTGAAAAGGAATGCAGCATCAGTAAAAATCAATTTGAAAAAATTGCGCTGGAAATGAGTATAAATGGTGATTGTCCGGAATATGCATTTACAGTAATGGGTAATTTCATACAGACCAGCCAGATGGATTCCATGGAATATTTTCAGGACATCGTTACTTTTCAGTTTGTTATTTTGGAATATGCGGAAAGCGTTTCCATAGCGATTCTTATAAAAGTGCTTGGTTCACTGCTGGGGTTACAAGCATTTAATGAATTAAAGGCTGAATATATGCAATACTTTCACCAGGATTTTTGAGTTTGTATTATGTATTTTATACATTATGTATGAAACAGGAAAAGGGACTGCCGCAGCTATGATAGGGAGATCATGGCAGCGGCAGTTACTTTTGTCCGTTTGATTTAATGGTATAAAAATGGGAAACTCAATTACAGCTGTCTTGCATCAAAACAGGATATGTGCTAAAATCTCTTTTTATGAACGGTAACGCATTGTTACGAAAATATGTGAGATCCCAGGGAGAAAGAAAATGCAGATACAGGCAGTTTTGTTAACTTTATTGATTCCTGTTTTACCCTATGTATTATGGAAATGTTATAACAAAAGAACAGGGGAGGGGAGGAAAGAAGCGGTTCTCCGGTATTTGCTCTATCTGCTCATCATAACTTTCCTGTCAGCGGTTCTGCTGGCGCTGTTCAGCGACGAGGGGACATCCTTCTGGGAGAAGATTGATAAATCTGCCGGATTTGCTTTGAAATACGATATCCTGCTGCTTGGGACAGCCCTGTTGACCGCATTTGCGGAATGGTGTTACCTGAAAAAGAAGTTTGTGGTCCGGGTGGACTGGGAACAGTTTGGAAACTGGAAGCCGGCAGTATTCTGCAAAAAGTATCTCTGTCCCGTCCTGCCATATGCTCTGGCTGTGCTGGTGGTCTGCCTGAATGTGAGCCTGATGTTTGACAATGTGGTGTGGGGGGATGAGGCGTTTTCCGCAAATACGGCGCATGCGGATCTGTATGGCGTCCTGCAGATCATGTACTACTGGGACAACCATCCGCCGCTCTATTATTATTGGCTGAAGCTTTTTAGTGAATTGTTCGGTCATACGGTTCCTGTGTATCATCTGGCGTCCCTGGTGCCATTTGGGGCGGGGATCCTGCTGGCTGTCTTCTGGTTCCGGAAAAGATATGGAAATGTCCCGGCGGCGTTTTTTATCGTGATCTCCGGCCTTGGAGCGGCCTGTCTGGAGTATAATCTGGAGATCCGTATGTATGCGCTGGCATTTTTCTGCATCGCCGCCTGCTTTTACTGTTCCTGTCGTGTGATCGGCAGTGGAAAGAAGTACGCCTGGACCGGCATGGTTCTTTGGGGGCTGGCGGGAGCTTATTCCCACTATTACGCGCTGGTGACGGCAGGGCTGATCCTGTTCTTTACCGGGGTGGCAGTGTGGATACGGCGAAGGGGGAAAACCTGGCTGAAAGGTTTGGGAGCCATAATTGCCTTTCTGGCAGGCTACAGTCCATGGCTGTATTTCCTGTTCATTGCTGTCAGGAATGTGAGCAATAACTGGTGGGTGTCTGAGATCCTGGGACTGGGCAGGGTTTTGGATATTGTGCTGGGCAGCGCGGGGATGGTGAAGATTGTAGCGCCTCTGCTGGCTTTTATGGCTGTGTCTGTCCTGCTTGTGGATTCCGGTGTCCTCCGCATCGCAAAGGGGAAAGAGGAGGTCTCCCTGGAGGTTCGCACGCCAAAACTGGAAAAGTGGGAGGATGAAACCTTTTCCATTGCGGTCGGCCTGTGTACCATAGCGGGGACGATAGCTTTTGCTTATTTTCTGTGCCTTGTCATGACACCTGTGCTGGTGGACCGGTATATGTATCCGCTCAGCGCCGTTGCATTCTGTGTGCTTGTTCTGTGCGGCAGCCGTTTCCTGAAATTGCTGGACAGACTTGGGAGCAGGACAGGGCTGCCGTATCTGGCAGGTTTTGGAAAGGCGGCGCTTGTCTGTCTGATCTGTGGACTGCTGGTAACGGGAATCGGAAATTACAGGCGATATGGCGCAATGGTAAGGGAACAGAATGAGAAGACAGAGAAGACGCTTGACACCATAGGTGTTCCGGATCCGGATGTCAAGCTGGTGACTAACGGGGTGCAGCACCTGGGTTGGACAGTGCTGTCCTATTATTATAAGGATAACGAGGTCGTGAACGGGGGATACGATATGGCGGAAGCGGACAGGTTCTGGTACTTCAATCCCTATGAACTGGAGCAGGAGACCCTGGAGGAGATTGAGCAGAATGGTATGTCGGTAACGGTTTACGGGGAAAACCAGATTGCCGTGTATCCTTTTTATCTGTACTACTTTGAGAGGGATTCGGTGCAAAGTATACCCTGAAAAGTGCAAATTGTGCCTTTGGCGGCAGAGCCCTCTTGTCTGATAAACGGTTTTATGTTAGGATTGAAATACGTTTTTCCAACATCTTTCTATTCTCAGTGAGACAGGAGGGGTTTACAAATGAATTTCTCAGAGAAAAAATATGTCAACAGAACAGCGATCATAGGCCATACTGTTATTGACACAGTACTATTTCTCGCCTATTTGCTGGAGGTATTCAAAGGATCCAGGACAATCGGTTATTTTGTTGTGTTTTCATTCATGACAGTATTGCCTATAGTGGCGGAGTGGGGCATCTTCCTGAAAAATCCGGAGAGCGGGGTAATTAAGCATATCATCGGAAATACTTACGGTATTTTATATTTGTTTGTCATTTTCACGACCACGAGCGCATTGCCCTTTACTTATGCGTTTCCCATGTTTTCGGTTATTATCCTGTATATGGATGTGCGCTTCAATATTCTGATTGCGCTGTTTGCATTTTTCGGGAATGTTGCGTATGTGATTTATCATGCGCTGACGGCGGGTTATATGGCGGCGGAGATCCCCGATGTGGAGATCAGGATAGCGGCAACCCTTCTCACATCTGTATTTATGATCCTGACTACCATAGCTGTAAAGCGGGTCAACGGGCATAAGCTGGAGCAGATCCAGGCTCAAACGGAAGAAACCGGCAAGCTGGTGGAAAATATATTGGCTGTTTCGCAGGAAATGATCGCCAATATCGGCGAGGTCACCCGGCAGATGTCTGAGCTGGGCAGTTCTGTGGGAAAAGTCCATGACGCCATGGGGGAAGTGACGACCGGAAGTGTGGAGACGGCGGAATCGGTGCAGGTACAGATGCAGCGCACCGAGCAGATACAGATCCATATCGGCAAGGTAAAAGACACAGCGGCCCAGATCGAGCACAATATCAGCGACACGGCGCAGAAGGTAGTGACTGGCGGGGAACAGATGGATGCCCTGGCGGGCCATGTGGAGGAATCCAAGGCTGCGAATGCGGAAGTACTGGCGAAAATGGAGGAACTGGGCACTTATACCAGTCAGATGAACACCATCATAGAGGCGATCAGCAGTATTGCGGACAATACCAGTCTGCTGGCGCTGAATGCGTCTATTGAGGCGGCGCGTGCGGGAGCGGCAGGAAAGGGCTTTGCCGTGGTGGCAGGGCAGATTGCCGAACTGGCGAACCAGACACAGACGGCCACCACCAATATCACCGGCCTGATCGGAAATATCAATCAGGAACTGGCGCATGTGTCCGCGGCAGTTGATGTGGTTACCAGGAGCAACGAGGCGAACGTGGAGAGCACAAATGTGGTAAAGAGTAACTTTGTGAGTATTTCCAAGGGAACAGAGGATATCAACAAGCGCACGGAGGAACTGCTTTCCATTATTGAAGAACTGGCAAGCGCCAACGGAGATATTGTGGAAAATATCCAGACGATCTCGGCTATCACTGAGGAGATATCCGCCCATGCCAACGAGACTTTCAATGTATGCGATGAAAATTCCCGGATGGTGGATTCCGTTCGAAGTATTGTGGATGAATTGAATGAAAGTGCCCGGAAGATACAGCAGCATACATAAGGATCCCGCCCCTGCATTTTACGGTTGGTATTTTTTGCAACAGTTCAGCCCCGATAGTGCCAGGCGGCTTTTTTGCTAAAGGGACGGCGGCGCCATGCTGTCCTGTCCTATGCGGACGGGGCAACGCGGATCTGAACTAACTGCCAACTACGACTACGGAACTGTGAAAGAAGTAATTTTCACAGTTCCTATGGCGCGAATTGCGTCTTCGCGCCATAGTCTCCGTAGGCAGAGGATTTCAT
>CANDMD010000278.1 GCA_947385725.1 uncultured Lachnospiraceae bacterium
CTCCCAATAAATCAAGGTTTCAGCAACAAAAAATCAGGTAGGATTTGACACTACCGATTCTGAGTAGAGGAGAAAATACATGAAACGCATTGCTGTGGCGGAGGACGAGGTCCTCATGCGGGAGGAACTGTCGGATATCCTACAGAAGGCCGGCTACCAGGTAGACGAACTGCATACCTTCGAGGACGCAGCTGAGACGCTTCTGGCGCTCTCCCCCGACCTGGTCCTGCTGGACCTGAACCTGCCCGGGACAAGCGGCTTTCAGATCTGCCGGGAGATCAAGCGGAAAAGCTCCCTGCCCGTCCTGGTCCTTACCTCCCGTGACCAGCTGCGGGACGAACTGCACGCCCTGGATCTGGGCGCGGACGAGTACCTGACGAAACCGTGCAGAAAGGAACGGCTTCTGGCGCGTATCTCCAATGTCTTAAAGCGTTACGAGGGGCGGCAGAACCTCCTGGAGGGACCGGGCTGTCTCCTGGACCGGCTGACCTACACCCTGTACATCCAGAACCGTTCCGTCCTTCTGCCGAAAAACCAGGGAAAGCTTCTGGAAGCCTTTCTGCTCCACGGGGAAGAGACCGTACCGAAGGAAGAACTCTGCCTTGCCCTCTGGGGAACCACGGACTATATTGATGAAAACGCGCTTCAGGTCAACCTCACCCGGCTGAAAAAGGCCATGGCGGAACTGGAAATGCCGCAGCAGATCCTGCCCGTGCGTGGCATCGGTTACCGGCTCGTCAGCGGGGAAGGCCATCCACATTAATCACACATCACGAAAGGCATGGTACTCAAAGGTATGATCATCCACATGAAATCACTTCTGCGCTATCTCCCATGGCTTCTGCTCCTTTTGGGGTTGGATGCATTTGCGGCACTGCTCTTATGGCTTGCGGACGCGCAGGCTTTTTACGCAACGGCCGCCGTCATTTTCCTTTTCACGATCCTTCTGTTTGCCACACTCTGCTGCATACTGATACGGCTGGAACGGAAAAGGAAGCAGGCATTCCTGGACTTCCTGGGCAGTCCGGACGAATACCACGAAGAAATACTGTTGAAAGCCCTCCCCCTGTCCCAGAGGGAATCTGTCCAATTGCTGGGCGGGACTCTCAGGGAAAAGCAGTCCGCCTTTGCAACATTACAAGATCAGTGGAACGAATACGAGGAATACGTGGAAGCATGGGCTCACGAAATCAAGATACCCCTCTCCCTGCTGACGCTGCTTCTGGACAACCGCCGGGAGGAACTGCCTGCCGCCGTGGTCTTCAAGCTTGACCACATCCGGAACCGGGTGCAGGAGTCTATTGACAAAATGCTGTTCTGTGCACGGTTAAGAGGCACGAGAAAGGACTATTTATTCGAGTTTGTCCCTGTCCGCGCCTGTATTGAAGAGTTATTGGAGGATTATAAGCCCCTGTTGGAAGAAAAGGCTTTCAACGTACAATGCCCCCTTGCCGATGACCTGGTCTACACGGACCGGAGAGGACTGCATTTTCTCCTGGGACAGCTGATCAGCAATTCCATAAAATATTGCAGTGAAAATCCTGAACTGTATTTCCGATCCTTCCGGAAGGAAAACCGTTATATTTTAAGCGTAAAGGATAACGGGACCGGCGTGCGCGCCTGTGACCTGCCATACCTTTTCGAAAAGGGATTTACCGGTGATTCCGGGGAAAACAGGAAAAAAGCCACCGGGATGGGTCTTTACCTTGCCGACACGCTGGCAAAGGATTTAAACCTGTCCCTGGAAGCCCGCTCCGAGTGGGGAAACGGCTTTGAAATGCAGATCTCCTTCCCGGTTGTGGACAGATAAACACGTTACTCTATTCCCAAGACATCTGCCTCCCAAATACATTGACCTGTGTTAGAGATAATTAAGTGGACCGATCCGCTATATCCTCTCACTGAAAATGCTCTTATACCCTTCCCCGAAGATTTCCGTGGCGCTGGTAACGATCATGAAGGCCAGTGGATCCTCCTCCTTGATGATCTCCTCCGCCTTGGGTGAAAGCTGCTTTTTCATCACGCACATAATCACGTTTTTTCCCTTGCCGCTATATGCACCCTGTCCAGTGATATAAGTCACGCCGATATCCATTTCCTCCAGGATGCGCTTTGTGATGGCCTCATGATGGTCGCTGATGATGAAGATCAGCTTCGCCCCGTCCCGCCCGTAAAGCACCACATCCAGCAGTACGGAATTGATCACCACCACAAGCCCCGCATACATGGCCACCTCGATATCCCGAAAAGCCAGGGCGGACAATAGCACCACCGCGGCATCCGTAATGAGAAAGAGGGAGCCTGTTTTCATATGGGGAAATTTCAACCGGAGAAGCTTAATGATAATATCCATTCCCCCGGTGGTGGCTCCCGTCTTAAACACCAGACCCAGCGCCACCGCCATCAGCGCGCCTCCTGCCACTGATGCCAGAAACAGGTCGTCCGTAACCGCCCCAACCCTGTTCAGCAGATTCGTAAAGGCAGATATGGCAAAAGTGGCATAGGCAGTGGACAGGATGAACCTGACGCCGAACTTCCACATCCCCAGCGCCAGGATCGGTACATTGATCAGAAAAATCCATGTACCTGTGGACACATTTGTGGCACGGTTCAGGATCACGGCGATACCGGTGACGCCGCCCGGCGCCAGCGCATTCGGATCCAGCAGCAGACTGACCGCCACAGCATAGAGAAACGAAGCCACTGTAATAATGAGGTAATCCAGCAGTCTTCTTTTTCCGGTCTTTCTTTTTTCATACAGGATCTCTTTCTCCTGCTCCCTGGTCATTGTCATAGAATACTCCCTTTCTATTCCCGCCCATGGTAATCTGCATAGACTATTTCTTAGGAACTGTTAAAAATTAACTTTACACTTTGACGCAGGATGAGATCGCAAAGGCAAGGCGGAAGAAGGAGGCGATGTGGGCATCGTCGACTGATGACAACGCAGCATTTGCAATCTCAGACAAGTCAAATATGAAGATTACTTCTTTAACAGTTCCTTAGCAGTTCCTAATTGCACAAATCCGCATATATAATATATGCGGATTTGCAAAACATAACTCATACTGTTATGTCAAATAATCGTCCTCACCTGCTTTGGCTTGTAGCCTTCCTTTTCCAGCGCTTCCATAATCTGGTTTTTATGTTCCGTACCATAGGCCTCCAGGGTAATGCGGAGTTCCACGGCGGCATTCCTGTTGATGGAGACGAACTGGTTATGCTCCAGCTTGATCACGTTGCCATTCACGCCGGCAATGATACCGGACACCCTGCACAGTTCCCCCGGCTTGTCGGGAAGCAGTACGGACACGGTAAAGATCCTGTCCCGCATGATCAGTCCCTGCTGTACCACAGAGGACATGGTAATCACGTCCATATTTCCGCCGCTTAAGATGGACACTACTTTTTTCTCTTTCACATCCAGATGCTTCAGCGCCGCCACAGCCAGCAGTCCCGAATTTTCAACCACCATCTTGTGGTTTTCCACCATATCCAGGAATGCCACTACCAGTTCCTGATCCTCCACGGTAATAATGCCATCCAGGTTCTGCTGGATATAGGGGAATAATTTTTCCCCGGGGGTCTTCACCGCAGTGCCGTCGGCAATGGTGTTTACCTTATGCAGCGTGGTCACCTTTCCCTCCTTCAAGGAGGCCTGCATACAGCTTGCCCCCGCAGGCTCCACGCCGATCACTTTGATCTTCGGGTTCAGCAGCTTTGCCAAGGTGGAGACCCCGGTGGCCAGACCGCCGCCGCCGATGGGAACCAGGATGTACTCCACCAGGGGAAGCTCCTTGACGATCTCCATGGCAATGGTGCCCTGCCCGGTGGCCACCGCCAGGTCGTCAAAGGGATGGATGAAAGTATAGCCGTGCTTCTGCGCCAGTTCGTATGCCTTTGCGCACGCCTCGTCATACACGTCCCCATGCAGCACCACCTCCGCGCCATATCCCTTGGTACGGTTCACCTTGATCAGGGGCGTGGTGGTGGGCATCACAATGGTGGCCTTTGCGCCGTAGCACTGCGCCGCGTAGGCAACGCCCTGGGCATGGTTTCCCGCAGAAGCGGTGATCAGCCCCTTGGCCCTCTCCTCCTCCGTCAGGGTGCTCATCTTATAATAAGCGCCCCTTAACTTATACGCGCCGGTAAACTGCATGTTCTCCGGCTTCAGGTAGACCTTGTTCCCGGTCTGGGCGCTTAGGAAATCACTGTAGACCAGCTTTGTCTCCAGGGTGACTTTCTTTACGACCTCGGACGCTTCCTCAAACTTTTCCAGTGTCAGCATTTGCTCTTCCATAACTTTTATCCTTCTTTCCTGATATAAAAACACTAATCTCTTTTCGGGAAAGCGTACCCAAATGGTACCCTTTATTTTCTTATTTCAA
>CANDMD010000279.1 GCA_947385725.1 uncultured Lachnospiraceae bacterium
TCCTGAACTGTGACTGGAGTTCAGACGTGTGCTCTTCCGATCTTGGTAAGCCCGATGGTGGTGGCATAGGCCCTCACCACGACCATGGGATCCTTGAATACTGTTTTGTACGCCTCCATGCTGAAATCCTGGGGCAAAATGCTGAACCCGTTGTTCAGGATCGCCGTTTCCGAGGAGAAGGAACCCGCCAGGATCATCAGAAAGGGAACCAGGCATATCAACGCTATAAATCCGCAAAAGGCATAAGCGATAACATCCAGTGCAATAACATCTTTTCCTTTTTTCACTTTTCCCAAGTGACTTGTCTGTGCTGCCATATTTTTCTCCCTCCCTTAGAATAATGAATAGTCCCTGTCATAGAGGCCTACCAGCTTATTGACCACCAGCACCGTGATAAAGCACAGTACCGACTGGAACAGACCTATGGCCGCCGATGCACCGAAGTTCTGGTTTGTCACCAGGGCGCGGAAAGCCAGCGTGTCGATCACGTCAGTGTAATTGTAGAGCAGTCCGTTGTTTCCCACCAGATTGTAGAACATGTCGAAGTTGCCCTTGAAGATACCGCCTACGGAAAGGAGGAACAATGTTATGGTCGTAGGCATGATCATGGGGATCGTCACCTTGAAGATCCTCTGGAACACATTGGCGCCGTCGATCTGGGCCGCCTCATAGATCGAGGTATCAATCCCCATGATCGCCGCCAGATACATGACGGAGCCGTACCCCACACCCTTCCACAGATTAAAGAACATCAATATGAAGGGCCACGCCTTGGGAGTGGTGTAGAACGCGATGGGCTCACCCCCGAAAGCAGTGATCAGCCGGTTCATAAAACCGTAATCCGAACTGAAAATATTGAACGCCATAACTCCCACAATGACCCACGAGATAAAATAAGGCAGGAACATGATGGACTGTGATGCCTTGCGGAAGTGCTTGTTATGTATCTCTGTCAGCAGGATCGCCACCGCGATCTGCGTCACCGTGTTGATCACAATGAAAGCTATATTATAAAGTACTGTATTTCTGGTCACCAGGCCGGCCTGACCGGATTGGAAGAAGAACTTGAAATTTTCGAATCCGTTCCATTTGCTGCCCCAGATTCCTCCTGCGTAGGTGTACTTCTTAAAAGCCAACACAATACCCGTCATAGGATAATACGCGAAGATCAGGGTATACAGCACTCCCGGCAGTAACATCAGAAGAAACGCCCGGTACTTATATACCTTCTTAAAGAACCCCTTCACTCCGCTTTTCTGTTTCACTTTCCCTGTCATTCCAACACCTCCATGTCAGTCTTTGGCGATACGTGTTGCGCAAATGTTGCGCTCCGCAGTGACTTCCGTCATCAGCTGTTTTGTGCTTTTTGTCTACAATTTGATTATATTCCATATGCAATTTGTCGTCAATGCACTGTATTTCCAAATTATCTCAGGAAAAAAAGTATAAATTGAACAAATACCTATCAAAAATGCGCAACAAGCTTTTCGCTTGTTGCGCATTCTGTTGCACACTACCCTCATGCCGACGCTGTCGGCACAGACAGTCAATCAAAGCCCCACTGCTCTGCAGCGGGGGCTTTGACCCTCGCTGCATTCGCCAAATACCCGCGCCAGCGCGGCACTTGGCTCATTGCCCGCTGGAATAAGATTCCGATATTCTGTCCGCGTATTTGATCCGATATATCCTTCTCAGGGAATCGTTGATGCGCTCCTCGGAAATAATCCCGTCGTTCACCGCCTGCAGCACGCCGTTATATGCCATCTCGAAATCCTCCGGCATCAGGATCATATCGCAGCCTGCCCGCAGGGCCTGGATAGCCGCGTCCGCCGAGTCATAATAATCCGAGACAGCCTTCATATTCATGGCATCCGTAATGATCACGCCGTCAAATCCCAGTTCATTCCTGAGAATATCCGTCACCACTGCTTCCGAAAAGGTGCAGGGCTCATTGCTTCCCGTGAGCTCCGGCGCTGAAATATGCCCGATCATGACCATGTCTGCCCCCGCGTCGATACCGGCCTGGAACACCGTAAATTCCTCCGCCCTGAACTGTTCCGCAGTACGGCTGGTGGAGGCAAGACCGGTATGGGTATCCTGGGTAGAGCCTCCGATGCCCGGGAAATGCTTCAGGCAGGAGGTAATCCCCTGTTCGGAAAGCCCCCTGACTGCCGCTCCCACATAGCCTGCGGCCGCCGCGGCATCCGCCCCGTAGGAGCGCGTCCCGATGGCGCTGCCCTCCACATTCGCCAGATCCGCCACCGGAGCGAAATCCAGGTTAAATCCGATCCTCGACAGGTCGCCGCCGATGGTCAGCCCTGCCTGGTAGGCATTGTTCGTATCCCCGCTCTCACCGATGGTTTTCGCGTTATCCACCTTGGTTCCCACACCGGCCTCAGCCAGACGGGCCACACTGCCGCCCTCCTCGTCCACCGCCAGGAAAAGGGGATATCTCATATATAATTCCGTATTATCCAGCATGGTTGTGATCTGGTCAGCCGACTGGATATTTTTTTTAAAATAGATAATCCCTCCCACCGGATACTGAGCCAGGGCTTCCCTGGTCCCATCTCCCGCCTGGACAGCCGTTGACACGCCCGTGATCGCTTCCGGAGTCACAATGAACAGTCCTGCCACCTTCGCCTCCAGGGGCATCACCTCTATGCCCGCGTTCACGATCTCATCCAGCTTCTGCTCCGGCGTCAGTTCCACCACCGGCTCCGGCGTGGGGGATGGTGTCTCAATGGCATCCTCAGAAGCCAGCATCTGATCCAGCGCATCCTGGCTCGCCTGGGACTCCTGTTCCGCGTCCCGGCGTTCCGCGGTCAACTTATTTACTCCCCACACGATTCCCGTCCCCACCGCCAGGATCAATATGATCACTGTAACGTATGCCACTATCTGATTGCGGATACGACGCTTCCGCCGCGCTTCCCTTCTGTCTTCCTTCGCCTGGTTATTCTCTTCCATAATGCCCCTCATACTTTGATGTAAGCTGTATGTCAAAATATAAGGAAATGGATGAATATCCATTTCCTTATTCTTATCTTTTGTATTTCAAAAATCATTGGTAAATTGATCTTTCTCTTTTGTACAGCTATAGTATAACGTCATTAATCGCCCGCGTCAACACTTTTTCGACAAAATCCACATTTTTCCTTAACAGTTGGGGAGCAAACGATCACCACGATTATATAATATATAAGAGAGCCCGCTCTTTGTATTTTTAAACTTGCAGGAGACAGGCGCAGGGGAGACAGGGATACCTTCTGCGGCGTGAGTGAGATGTGGAGAGGAGACTCTGGTGATGCCCGCCCCTCAGGCGGGCATTGCCATGCATGAGGCTCATCGAAACGCCTATCGAGCCGTCGCAGAAGGTATCCCTGTCTCCCCTGCGCCGTCCCTTCCTCCACACCCCCAAGTCGCCTGAGACCACAGCACGTTGCCGCCGTCCCTTTCGCTGATTCCCGAAGCCGTCAGATCCTGGTGATCACAAAAATATCGTAGATCGCCTTGATGGCGGTCTCAAAGTCCTCGTTGGCCACACCGATAATGATATTTAACTCGGAGGAGCCCTGGTCGATCATCTTTACATTCACGTTTGCATGTGCCAGCGCCGAGAAGATCCTGCCCGCAGTACCCCGGGTGGACTTCATGCCCCGTCCCACCACGGCGATCAGCGCCAGGTCAGATTCGATCTCAATGGAATCGGGCTGTGCCAGCCGGTGAAGCCCTGCCACCACCTTCTGTTCCTTATGCATGAATTCATCCTGGTGCACGTACACCGTCATGGTGTCGATGCCGGAGGGAACATGCTCAAAGGAAATGCCGTTTTCCTCAAAAGCCTGGAGAACCTTCCTCCCGAAGCCGATCTCCGCATTCATCATGTCCTTCTCTATATTGATGGAACAGAATCCCTTCTTGCCCGCGATGCCGGTGATGACATATTGGGACTTCTGGCAGGTGCTGCCCACGATCCATGTGCCATTGTCGTCCGGAGCGTTGGTATTGCGGATATTGATGGGAATACCTTTCTGGCGCACGGGAAAAATAGCGTCCTCATGCAACACATTAAATCCCATATACGCAAGTTCCCTCAGCTCCCTGTAGGTTATGATCTCAATCCCCCTGGGACTGTCAATGATTCCGGGATCCGCGACCAGGATGCCGGACACATCCGTCCAGTTTTCATACACATCCGCCTTTGCGGCCTTTGCCACGATGGAACCGGTGATATCCGAACCGCCCCGGGAGAAGGTCTTCACCGTCCCGTCCGGCATTACGCCGTAAAAGCCGGGGATCACAGCCTTTGCACAATGGGAAAGAGATCGGAAGAGCACACGTCTGAACTCCAGTCACAGTTCAGGATC
>CANDMD010000280.1 GCA_947385725.1 uncultured Lachnospiraceae bacterium
GCATTTTTCCTGATCTATTACACCCACAAGGATGTAATGTACTACCTGCCCCTGGAGATGCTGCTGTTCTTCTGGAACCGGGCGAGGGAAGGTGGCAGGAAAAGCTTCCGCTATGAGGAATTGAATCCTGCCTATGTCCTGCCGAAAAAGCACGGGATACTGGTTCCTTATCTGGACATGCTGCAGAAGGATCTGGAGGATCGGGAATAAATGCATATGTGCAAAAAACAGTGCGGAAATGGAGAAAAAATGCACGATTCGGCGATAGAAATGGCAAAAAGATTATTGGTGGACAGTATTTGGAAAAGCGCAAACCTGGAAGGACTGGGAACCACCTTCCCAAAGACCGAGGCCATTCTGGCCAATGCGCCCACCACCACCAGAACGGAGGAAGTGCTGTTTGTGGTCAATATGAAGCGGGCATGGCAATTCCTTCTGGACAATCTGCAGTATGACAATTCCATTATGCTGTTGAGGGAATTCGATAAAATTGTGGGAGAATTATTGTTCCGTTATGCAGGTGAGATCAGGACGATCCCTGTACAGATCGGCGGGACATCGTGGGAGCCCGAGATGCCCCGTACAGGTATCATAATAGACGTTCTCAGGGAAATAGAACAGACAGTGGACATTGAGTTAAGGGCGTTAAAATATTTCTGTTATATAACGAGAACCCAGATGTTTATTGACGGAAATAAACGTGTGGCTCAGTTGATGGCAAACAAGATTCTAATCGAAAATAATATAGGAATTTTCCAGGTTCCCATTGAACATCTGGAAGAATTTAAAGGTCTTCTGATTCATTTTTATGAGACCGGATATGATGCAGAAATGATTGCTTTCATGAGAAAACATTGCATCAAGCGGGTGTCTGTGCCGCTGAAGAAGCATGGTTAGGGAAACTCTGATCCTTAGAAGTGGTTGTATGTGCGAAGGAGGGATTTACCCCTCAGAGAAAATACGAGGTACAGGGGCATCCGAGGACCTGTCAATATTATATTTTGAAGGGGAGGACGGTGAAACATTTGAAATCTGCATTTAAGGATAAAAAATATTGTAAGGCCTACGAAAACAGATATCAGCAAGTGCATGAGAAGAACTCTTCGTGGTTTTCGTCCGATGCCAGTCAGATTATAAGTGCAAAGTAAAGTAGTGCAGAAATGAGGAAATTATGAGCAAAAGATTATTACATACCCCCGAGGGAGTCCGGGATCTTTACGGAAAAGAATACGAGAGAAAGCTTTATGTGGAAAAAAGACTGCATGAGCAGCTGCGGCTTTATGGTTATGAGGATATCCAGACGCCCACCTTTGAATTTTTCGACGTCTTTTCCAAGGAAGTGGGAACCACGCCCAGCAGGGAACTGTACAAATTCTTTGACAAGGAGAACAACACCCTGGTGCTGCGGCCTGACTTTACCCCGTCCATTGCCCGCTTTGCGGCAAAATATTTCTGCGAGGAGCAGGTTCCCTTAAGATTCAGCTATATGGGAAACACCTTTAACAATAATTCCAATCTCCAGGGTAAGCTGAAGGAAACCACCCAGATGGGCGCGGAACTGATCGGCGAACCCTCCGTGGAGGCGGACGGGGAGATGATCAGCCTTGTCATTGAAGCACTCTTAAGTACAGGCCTGAACCGCTTCCAGGTCAGCATCGGCCAGGTGGAGTATTTCAAGGGACTTTGCCAGGAGGCAGGGCTGGACGAGGAGACGGAATACGACCTGCGGGACTATATCTCCGGGAAAAATTATTTTGCGGCCCAGGAGCTCCTGCTGGAGAGAGGGGTGGCGGAGCCTTACCAGGGCAGACTGCTTCGGGTGGCGGATATGTTTGGAAATATGTGCTCCCTGACGGAGGCCAGGGAGATGGTGCATAATCCCCGATCCATCGCGGCCATTGAGTGCCTTGAGAAATTGTATGATGTGTTGAAGGCCTACGGTGTGGCGGAATATGTTTCCTTTGACCTGGGGATGCTGAGCAAATACAATTATTACACAGGTGTCATTTTCAAGGCATATACCTATGGCGTGGGGGAGGCCGTTGTGAAAGGTGGCAGGTATGACCGTCTCCTGGAGCGGTTCGGCAAGAATGCTCCTGCCGTGGGCTTTTGTGTGGTCATCGACAGCATCATGGAGGCGCTTTCCAGACAGAAGGTTGAAATTCCTCTTGCAGAGGCTGTGAAAACACTGTACTATGATGAGAATGACTATCAGGAGAAGCTGGCGGAGACCCGGAGATTGCGAAATGAGAAAGTGGCGGTGGCGCTGGTACGGAAGCAGCGGGAGGAGATTGTGGCGCCAGTCGGAAAGGACGGAAAAAATGAGTGACTACAGATACCTGACCTTTGCCCTGGGCAAGGGAAGGCTGGCAACTAAGACAATGGAATTATTTGAGGAGATCGGAATTACCTGCGAGGAGATGAAGGACAAAAACTCCCGGAAACTGATCTTTGTAAACGAAGAGCTGAAGCTCCGTTTCTTTCTGTCCAAAGGTCCGGACGTGCCCACCTACGTGGAGTACGGCGCAGCGGACATTGGTATTGTGGGAAGGGATACCATTCTGGAGGAAAACCGGAATGTCTATGAGGTGCTGGATCTGGGTTATGGGAAATGCCGCATGTGCGTCTGCGGTCCGGCTTCGGCCAGGGAGCTTCTGCAGCACCATGAAAGGATCCGGGTAGCCAGCAAATATCCTAATATTGCAAGGGACTATTTCTATGACAAAAAGCATCAGACCGTGGACATCATTAAGCTGAACGGCTCCGTGGAGCTTGGGCCTCTGGTAGAACTGTCCGATGTGATCGTGGACATTGTGGAGACGGGTTCCACTTTAAAGGAGAACGGCCTGGAGGTACTGGAGGAGGTCTGCCCTCTGTCCGCCAGAATGATTGTGAATCCTGTGAGTATGCAGATGGAGACGGAGCGGATCAAGGATCTGGTAAACAGGCTCCGTGGGAGGCTGTCCTCTTAAATCAGTACTTATTGACGGAACTGATGCCTGAGCGTTTGGATGTCTCTGGGAAACATCCAAACGCTTATATTACAGTGCAAATCCGGCACAGAAAGCATCAGGAATCCATGTTGACGATCACATGGTATTCTTTTTTCCCTTTCTCATAAGGGATCACATTTCCTTCCACAGGCATTCCGTCCACAGTCATGGAAGTCACGCCTTTCTCCGCATTCCCCGTATGTTTCACCTGAATGTGATATATGCCTTCCCGGAACTGCCTTGTGACCTTAAAGTCTCCGAACCCCTGTGGCACACAGGGATCTATGGCCAGACCCTGATGGGTGGGGCAAACCCCTAATATGTACTGTGAGACATTGACAAATGTCCATGCGGCCGTGCCGGTGAGCCAGCTGTTTTTCGCTTCCCCGTGAAATTTTGCGTCCCGTCCCGCGATCATCTGGGAATACACATATGGTTCGGTGCGGTGGATCTCACTGATATCCTCCACGTATGCGGGACATGTTTTCCGGTAGATTTCAAAAGCTCTGTCCCCTCTGCCCAGCATTGTCTCGGCAATGGATACCCAGGGATTGTTATGGCAGAATATTCCGGCATTTTCCTTGTATCCCGGAGGATAGGAGGAAACCTCCCCCAATTCCAGATGATATTCGGTATAAGCAGGCTGCAGGATCATGACACCGTAGTCGGTATCCAGCCTTTCTTTTACAGAATCCAGCGCTTTTCTGGCCAGGCCTTCTTTCAAGCCGATCCCTGCCAGGACGCAGAACCCCTGCGGCTCTATATAGATCTGCCCTTCTTTACATTCCCTGGAGCCTACCTTGTTGCCGCAGGCATCGTAAGCCCTGAGGAACCATTCGCCGTCCCAGCCTTGGGTCAAAACAGTGTCATACATATTGCGGACTTCTTTTCTGGCACGTACGGCCTCTGCGCTATCCCCCATAAGATCACACAGCTGCGCGTATTCTTCCCCGTATTTTACAAACATACCCGCAATGAACACGGATTCCGCCACCGGCCCTTCGCTGGGGCCGAAGGTCTGGAAGGATTCACCCGGATGGGCAGAGAAACAATTTAGGTTCAGGCAGTCGTTCCAGTCCGCCCGTCCGATCAGGGGAAGGCCATGGGGACCCTTGTGGGTCACAATAAAATCAAAAGAACGTTTTAGGTGCTCCATAAGCGGTCTGGCTTTTGCCGTGTCGTTATCAAAGGGCACGGCCTGTGTCAGGATACCGGTATCCCCGGTCTCTTTCACATAAGCGGAGGTTCCTGCGATGAGCCATAAGGGATCGTCGTTAAAACCGCTGCCGATATCGGAGTTGCCTTTCTTGGTAAGGGGCTGGTACTGGTGATAAGCGCTGCCATCCTCA
>CANDMD010000281.1 GCA_947385725.1 uncultured Lachnospiraceae bacterium
TGCGACCTGCTGACGAAAGGGGCGGGCACCCTGGAGACCTATAATATCAAGATACTTTTTGAGAACAGTCGTGACAATAAGACCGGCGGAGGCGTGTTGTCCGGCAGTATCAGCTATCTGCTGCAGCATTATCTGGAGACCATAGGCACGGTGCTGGTAGTGCTTTTGTGTTCCGTGGTGAGCCTGATCCTGCTGACGGAGAAGTCCCTGCTCAGCAGTGTGAAAAAGGGCGGAAGCCGTGTCAGGGAACTGTCCAGGGAGGATGCCCAGCGGCGCAGGGAGATGAACCGCAGGCGCCGCGAGGAGCAGGAGGAGCAGCGCGTCAGAAGAGAAGAGGAGCGTGCCAGGAGGGAAGAGGAGCGCCGTTTAAAGGCCGAGGAGAAGGAAAACGAGAAGATCCTTCGCATGGAAAAGAAGGTCTCCGGCGTTGTGATGGATACAGCCCTTGTCAGACCTTCCGCTGAGCATTACAGCGACGATGTCCATGAGATCATCTATACGGAGGAGGAACAGGGGCAGGATCTGTACCCTGGGGAGGCTGTGGCGGAAGAGCCGGAAATGGAAGCGGAGACGGTGTCTGCCCCGGCATTTGACTTTGAGAGGATACAGATCAGGACCATGCATCAGGTTCGTCTGAATGAGGAGGCCTTTCTGGAAGAGGGACCGGATCCTTACCGGGATTCGGAAGCGGAAAGCCTGTCGGCAATGTCGGCCGGTGTGGTATCGGTTTCAGGTACAGGAAACGCCGGGTTTTCATTGGGAGAGGGGTTGGATACGGCCACAGGTTTAGAACCGGATATGGAGGAGATGGAAGCTGGGATGACGCAGGAACTGGGGGCGGAAATCCCTGAGATGGATTTCCCTGAAGTGGATCCTCCGGAAAGGAACCTGCCGGATCAAAGCATCCGGATACATAAGGAAGGTGTGGAGGAGCCATCCGCAGGGCGGCAGCGCCCGGCGGCAAGGCTTGCGCCGGAGGAGAGCAGTGTGGAGCCGGGCATTCAGAGGGAAGTTAACCGGGCGGAAAAACAGATACCAAAGAAATACAGCTTCCCTCCCATCAGTTTACTGCAGAAGGGCGCTGCCGTGTCGGGGGATACCACGCGGGAACTGAAGGAGACAGCCATGCGTCTTCAGCAGACATTAAGTACCTTTGGTGTGAAGGTCATGATAACGGATATCAGCCAGGGCCCCAGCGTCACACGGTATGAACTGCAGCCGGAACAGGGCGTCAAAGTGTCTAAGATCGTGGGGCTGTCAGATGATATTAAATTGAACCTGGCGGCTACGGATATCAGAATCGAAGCGCCCATCCCCGGAAAGGCTGCTATTGGCATTGAAGTGCCCAATAAGGAGACCATGCCGGTTGCCCTTCGGGATCTGCTGGAAAACAAGGAATTTAAGGATTTTCCCTCCAATATCGCTTTTGCGGTGGGAAAGGATATTGCGGGACAGGTGGTGGTGACGGATATCGCGAAGATGCCCCATATGCTGATTGCAGGCGCTACCGGTTCCGGTAAGTCGGTGTGCATCAATACCCTGATCATGAGTGTCCTGTACAAGGCGCACCCTGATGATGTGAAACTGATCATGGTGGATCCCAAGGTGGTGGAACTGAGCGTATATAACGGAATCCCTCATCTGCTGATCCCTGTGGTGACGGATCCGAAAAAGGCCTCCGCGGCGCTCCACTGGGGGGTATCTGAGATGGAGGACAGATACCGCAAATTTGCGGATTACAATGTACGTGACCTGAAAGGATATAATAAGAAAGTTGAGTCCATGCAGCAGGGCGGGCAGGAGGATGCACCGAAAAAGATGCCGCAGATCGTCATTATCGTGGATGAGTTGGCGGACCTGATGATGGTATGTCCCGGGGAGGTGGAGGAATCCGTCTGCCGTCTGGCGCAGCTGGCAAGGGCGGCGGGAATCCATCTGATCATTGCCACCCAGCGTCCCAGTGTGGACGTCATTACCGGTCTGATCAAGGCAAACATGCCCAGCCGTGTGGCATTTTCCGTTTCCAGCGGCGTGGATTCCAGGACGATCCTGGATATGAACGGCGCGGAGAAGCTGCTGGGGAAGGGAGACATGCTTTTCTATCCCCAGGGCTACAGCAAGCCGGCCCGGGTACAGGGAGCCTTTGTGTCCGACAAGGAAGTATCGGATGTGGTGGACTTCCTGAAAAATCAGACCCTGGGAAATATCTATGCACCAGATATCGAAGAGAAGATCAAAAGCATGGGTTCAGGCTCCGGGAACGGCGGCGTCTCGGATGGCGGCAGCGAGATCGACGAACTGTTTGAGAAGGCGGGACGGTTTCTCATTGAGAAGGATAAAGCTTCCATCGGCATGCTGCAGCGTGTCCTGAAGATCGGTTTCAACCGGGCTGCAAGGATCATGGATCAACTCTGTGAATTTGGGGTAGTGGGCGAAGAGGAAGGCACAAAACCCAGAAAGATACTGATGAGCCCGGAGCAGTTTGAGCAGCTGATCGAAGAACAGATATAGAAGGGCAGAAAGCATAAAACCAAAAGAACAGAATGTAAATAGTAAAGAGAAAAGAACAGATAGAAGCAGAAGAACAGAAAGTTAATAACAAAAGAAGAACAAAAAGTAAAGAACAAAGAGAAAAGAACAAAAGGAAAAGAGAAGAAATAACAGATCAGCACAGATTAAAAACAGGAAAGGATATCCCTTATGAAGTCAGATATTGAAATCGCACAGGAGGCGGTATTGGAGCCCATTGTCAATGTGGCGGGGCAGCTGGGTATGACTCAGGACGACCTGGAGTCTTACGGAAAATATAAGGCGAAGCTGACCGAAGAGTACCTGGAGGGCTTAAAGGGCAGGCCGGACGGGAAGCTGATCCTGGTGACGGCGATCAATCCCACCCCCGCAGGGGAGGGGAAGACCACCGTCAGCGTAGGACTGGGGCAGGCATTTGGAAAGCTTGGGAAGAAAGCGGTGGTCGCCCTGAGGGAGCCGTCCCTGGGTCCCTGTTTCGGCATCAAGGGCGGAGCCGCCGGAGGGGGTCATGCCCAGGTAGTTCCCATGGAGGATCTGAACCTGCATTTCACAGGGGATTTCCATGCCGTCACATCGGCAAACAACCTGTTGGCAGCATTGCTTGACAATCATATCCATCAGGGCAATGCGCTGCAGATCGACACCAGGCAGATCGTCTGGAAACGCTGCGAGGATATGAACGACAGGGCGCTGCGGAATATTGTGGTGGGCCTGGGAAACAAGACGGACGGATTTGTGCGGGAGGATCATTTTGTCATCACGGTGGCAAGCGAGATCATGGCGATCCTGTGCCTTGCGGAGGATATGCAGGATCTGAAGGAGCGCCTGGGGCGTATCATTGTGGCATACAATTATGCCGGGGAGCCTGTGACGGCCGCGGACTTGCAGGCAGTGGGCGCAATGGCGGCGCTTTTGAAGGATGCCATGAAGCCTAACCTGATCCAGACCCTGGAGCATACGCCCGCGCTGGTTCACGGAGGGCCTTTTGCCAATATTGCCCACGGCTGCAATTCCGTGCGGGCCACAAAGGCGGCTTTAAAAATGGCGGATTACTGCATTACCGAGGCAGGCTTTGGAGCCGATCTGGGAGCGGAGAAGTTCTTTGATATCAAGTGCCGGATGGCAGGACTTGCGCCTGACGCCGTGGTCTTGGTGGCAACGGTCAGGGCCTTGAAGTATAATGGGGGCGTGCCCAGGGCGGAGCTGGACAGAGAGGATCTGAAGGCCTTGGAAAAGGGCATTGTGAATCTGGAAAAGCATATGGAAAATCTACAGAAATATGACGTGCCGGTGGTGGTGACGCTCAATTCCTTCGCCACGGACACAGAGGCCGAAGTGGAATATGTCAGAAGCTTCTGCGAGAAACGTGGCTGCGAATTTGCGCTCTCCCGGGTATGGGGAGAGGGCGGAGAGGGCGGAACCGACCTGGCGCGGAAAGTGCTGGAAACGCTGGAGAACAGAGAGAGCCATTTCCATGTGCTCTATGATGACGCAGCTTCCCTGGAGGAAAAGATTGTCACAGTGGCCAGGGATATTTACGGTGCGGCCGGAGTGAGTTTTTCCGCGGCGGCGAAAAGGCAGCTGCAAAAGCTTACGGAACTGGGATTTGGAAGGCTGCCGGTGTGCATGGCAAAGAATCAGTATTCCCTGTCTGACGATCCGACGCTTTTGGGGAGGCCGGAGGGATTTGAACTGAATGTCAGGGAGGCTTATGTTTCGGCCGGGGCCGGATTTGTGGTGGCCCTGACAGGGGATGTGATGATCATGCCAGATCGGAAGAGCGTCGTGTAGGGAAAGAGTGTTCTGTTGGGTG
>CANDMD010000282.1 GCA_947385725.1 uncultured Lachnospiraceae bacterium
CTACACCCAACAGAACACTCTTTCCCTACACGACGCTCTTCCGATCTCCGCAAGACGGCATCCTCTGTGACCCATCATAGGGTTAAACTCATGCAGGGAAGCAATAATATTCTTAATCGTCTCAACGGATTTGCCCTGGGCTTCCGCCAGCTTCGCGATGTCTTCCTCTTCGGTGGGCACAAACTCATGCAGGGGCGGATCCAGGAAACGGATGGTCACAGGATTTCCCTCCAGCGCCTCATACAGCGCTTCGAAGTCATTCTGCTGGTAAGGCAGTATCTTCTCCAGCGCCGCCTCTCTCTCCTCCACGGTATCGGAACAGATCATCTCACGGAACGCCGCGATCCTGTCCTCCTCGAAGAACATATGCTCGGTGCGGCAGAGGCCGATGCCTTCCGCACCCAGCTCGCGTGCTTTCTTCGCATCCGCGGGAGTGTCGGCATTGGTGCGCACCTTCAGGGTACGGAACTTGTCCGCCCATGCCATAACGCGGCCGAACTCACCCGCAATCGTTGCATCCACCGTCTTGATCTGGCCGGCATAGATATTTCCTGTGGTTCCGTCGATGGAAATGTAATCTCCCTCGTGGAACTCCTGTCCTGCCAGAGTAAATTTCTTATTTGCCTCATCCATGGCGATATCGCCGCAGCCGGATACGCAGCAGGTACCCATGCCGCGGGCAACCACTGCCGCATGGGAGGTCATACCGCCGCGGACAGTCAGGATACCCTGTGAAACCTTCATGCCGGTAATATCCTCGGGGGAAGTCTCCAGGCGCACCAGCACCACCTTCTCGCCCCTTGCAGCCCACTCTTCCGCATCCTCCGCGGTGAACACTGTCTTGCCGCAGGCAGCCCCAGGGGAAGCGCCCAGACCCTTGCCGATGGGAGCCGCCGCTTTCAGCGCTGCCGCATCGAACTGAGGATGCAGCAGGGTATCAAGATTCCGGGGATCAATCATGGCAACTGCCTCCGCCTCGGTCTTGTGCCCCTCATCCACCAGGTCGCAGGCAATCTTTAAAGCCGCCTGCGCGGTTCTCTTACCGTTACGGCACTGGAGCATGTACAGCTTCTTATTTTCAACAGTAAACTCCATATCCTGCATATCGTGATAATGGTTCTCCAGGATATCACAAACCTTGATAAATTCCTCATATGCCTCGGGGAACTCCTGCTCCATCTGGGCAATGGGCATGGGCGTGCGCACACCTGCCACCACATCCTCGCCCTGGGCATTCTTCAGGAACTCACCCATCAGCTTCTTTTCGCCGGTAGCGGGATCCCGGGTAAATGCAACACCGGTGCCGGACTCGTCATTCAGGTTGCCGAATACCATGGGCATCACGTTTACCGCTGTACCCCAGGAGTAGGGGATATCATTGTCACGACGGTATACGTTTGCACGGGGATTGTCCCAGGAGCGGAATACCGCCTCGATAGCCAGCTTTAGCTGCTCTACCGGATCGGAAGGGAAATCCTTTCCCAGCTGGCTCCTGTACTCAGCCTTAAACTGCTCCGCCAGGGTTTTTAAGTCAGCGGCAGTCAGTTCCACATCATATTTAACGCCTTTCTCTTCTTTCATCTTGTCGATGAGCTGCTCGAAATATTTCTTGCCCACCTCCATTACCACGTCCGAGAACATCTGGATAAAGCGTCTGTAAGAATCATATACGAAACGCTCAAAGGCGGGATCCGGGTTGCCTGCGATCATAGCCGCCACCACTTCGTCATTCAGACCCAGATTCAGGATGGTATCCATCATGCCGGGCATGGATGCACGTGCGCCGGAACGGACGGAAACAAGCAGGGGATTCTGCAGGTCGCCGAATTTTTTACCATTGATCTTCTCCATCTCCGCCACATATTCCATGATCTGCCCCATGATCTCGTCGTTGATCTTACGGCCGTCCTCGTAATACTGGGTACATGCCTCCGTAGTGATGGTAAATCCCTGGGGCACAGGCAGACCGATACTTGTCATCTCAGCCAGGTTTGCACCCTTTCCACCGAGAAGGTTACGCATGCTCATGTCGCCTTCACTGAATAAATAAACCCATTTTTTCATCTAAATTTCTCCCTTTCGAAAATGATTGTAACTGTCCCGGAAGATCATTCCCTGACAGTTCGCATGGTTTTAGACAGTCGAAAAAAACGGCTGTCTCGAAACAAATTCAAAAACCAATTCATTATGTCCATATTTTAACAATTCGATGAAAGAATATCAAGTCGAATATGACAGTCTTTTAATAAACAAGAGATTTTCGTGCAATATGACGGCATTTCATTTTTTCCCTGCCGCAACTTGCACAACAGCAGGAAAATGTAATCGCTTACATTTGCAAACATATACAATCCCCTTTTACTTCTCGGGAACAAAGCTGTCAAAGATACAGATATCAAAGTACTTTTTCGCCTTCTCCAGTTCGCCTGGCGTTTTGATGGTCCATGCCACAGCCGTATTGTGATAAATCCTGCGGCAGAACCTGCGGGAAAATCCCTTCGGGTATTTGTGGTTATATGCCACAAAATCCGGTCTGCCCAACCAGTTGAACAACAGATTCTGCAACAGGAAGCACACCGGCCTGTTAAACTTTCCTTCCTTTAAAAAGGCATCCGACAGCTGTCCCCGCACGATCTCCCTGCGGTGCTTCCTGTACCAGCGCACAGCCAGGGGATGAAAAGATTCGATACAATACATCCCCTTATATTCCGACAACAGCCTGTCCGCCGCCGGACACACGGAAGTATCCATGGTGGCCAGCTTCAGTTCCACAATCAGGGGTACTTTCCCGTCCACCAGCTCCAGCGCCTCCTGGAAGCGGGGGATGCGCTGTCCGGAACCACAGAGTCTGAATTCCTGCAATTCATCACAGGTGTAATCACACACCCTCCCCTCCACGCCGCAGATCCTTTTCAGGGTAAAATCATGGAATACCACCGGGATGCCGTCCTTTGACAGCTGTACATCCATCTCGATGCCAAAGCCGCCTTCCACAGCCCTGCGGAAAGCCTCCAGGGAATTTTCCGGCGCCTCCGAACTGTTGTCAAACAGTCCCCTGTGGGCATACAGCCACTTCCGGTAAGAGGAAGTATCCGGCTTACCGAATACCCTCGGCATGATCAAGTAGAAGTATAATGCCGCCGAAAACAGCAGGCAAAGCAGCAAAATCAACAAAAACATCATCATTACTTCCTCACACATACTTTCATACAGATTTTCACATAGCTTTCCATAAATATATTATGGAACCAAATACAGCCTACTCCATTTGCCGGAGAATTTCAAGAACCCTGGTCAATATTTAGGCGCACTTACGCAATTCTTTAGTAAATCTTAAGGTCTTGAAATATCAGTGTTTTTATGTATAATAAAGGTTGACTGTGTAAAATTAGTAAAAATAGCAGAAAAAGGAAACACAAAAAACAAAGAAAAGGAAACAGAGGTATTATTATGATACAGGCAAGCAATGTAACATTACGGATCGGCAAAAAAGCGTTATTTGAGGACGTGAATATTAAGTTTACAGAAGGAAACTGTTATGGTGTCATCGGCGCCAACGGTGCAGGCAAATCCACCTTCTTAAAGATCCTTTCCGGCAAATTGGAGACCACCAACGGCGATATCATCATCACCCCCGGACAGCGTCTCTCCGTGCTGGAGCAGGATCACTTCAAATATGACGACTGTGTGGTAATGGACACCGTCATCATGGGCAATGAGCGGCTGTACCAGATCATGAAGGAGAAAGAGGCCCTCTACGCCAAGGAAGATTTTTCTGACGAGGACGGCATCCGCGCCAGCGAACTGGAGGCGGAATTTGCTGAGATGGACGGCTGGGAGGCTGAATCCAACGCCGCCACGCTGCTGAACGGTCTGGGCATCGACACAGACCTCCACTATTCTGTCATGGGAACCCTGGACAGTAACATTAAGGTAAAGGTCCTGCTGGCAAAGGCACTGTTCGGCAATCCGGATATCCTGCTCCTGGACGAGCCCACCAACCACCTGGATCTGGACGCCATCGCCTGGCTGGAGGAATTTTTGATCAACTTTGAAAATACGGTTATTGTGGTTTCCCACGACCGGTACTTTTTAAATAAAGTATGTACCCATATCGCTGATATAGACTACGGTAAGATCCAGCTATATGCCGGCAATTACGACTTCTGGTATGAGTCCAGCCAGCTGTTGATCCGCCAGATGAAGGAAGCAAACAAGAAAAAGGAAGAGAAGATCAAGGAGTTACAGGAATTTATCTCCCGCTTCTCCGCCAACGCTTCCAAATCCAAGCAGGCTACCTCCAGAAAGCGCGCCCTGGAAAAGATAGAGCTGGATGAGATCA
>CANDMD010000283.1 GCA_947385725.1 uncultured Lachnospiraceae bacterium
CACCCCCCAACAGAACACTCTTTCCCTACACGACGCTCTTCCGATCTGGCTTTTTTATGACAATTTGTGATTTTATGGGGGGAGTGGCTGCTCCCCCTGGTTTTTTGGTCTGCATTTCTCCTTGAACTTTAGGGGTCTGCACAGTTGCTTATTCTGGAAAATGTGGTATAATTCTGCTGAAAATGTAAGGAACTCTTCAAGCGTCTTATGGAATGTGAATGCCTAACAGTTCCTGCGGAAAGAAGCGACCGTTTCCATGAAGTTGTACGATAAGAATAAAATTGAATTTAACCGTCTCCTGTATCCCACAAAGGCCATGTTTGCCCTGCTGATTCCCATTGTGATCGAGCAGTTTCTGAATTCTCTCATGGGAATGATGGATACCATGATGGTGAGCAATGTGGGCAGTGAGGCGATCTCGGCAGTGTCCCTGGTGGATTCCATCAACAACCTGATTATCCAGGTCTTCGCGGCAATGGCTTCCGGTGCGGCCATTATCTGCTCCCAGTATCTGGGCAGCGGGAAACAGGATGTCAGCAATAAGGCGGCAAGGCAGGTGATCCTGACAGTACTCACTATCTCCCTGTCACTGACTCTGTTCGGTCTGGCGCTGCGCAAACCGCTGCTGCGCCTGATTTTCGGTCAGATTGAGGAAGGAGTGATGACGCAGGCGCAGACCTATTTCCTGATCACGGTGCTGTCCTATCCCTTTCTGGCGCTGTTCAACGCGGGAGCGGCATTTTTCCGGGCCGGTGGCAATTCCAGGTTTCCCATGAAGGTGTCGGTCGTCTCCAATTTCATTAATATCTTTGGCAATGCCCTGCTGATATTTGGCCTGCAGATGGGGGTGGCGGGAGCGGCGCTGGCCACTCTGGCTTCCAGGATCTTTTCCGCTGTTGTGATTTTCGCTTTCTTAAGAAGACCCGGGCAGGCTATCGTGGTGCGTGATTATCTTGCCATCAGGCCTGATATGTCCCTGATCTGGAAAGTGTTGGCCATCGGGATTCCCTCCGGAATTGAGAACGGCATGTTCCAGTTTGGAAAACTGGCCATCCAGTCCACTGTCTCCACCATGGGGACACAGGCTATCGCGGCCCAGGCCATGACGAATATCATGGAGTCGGTGAACGGCATTGCGGGAGTGGGTATAGGAATCGGTCTGATGACCATGGTGGGGCAGGCCATGGGCGCGGGCAGAAAAGAGGAAGCGAAATATTATATTGTGAAGTGTACCCAGCTGGGACTGGCAGGCATTCTGATATCCTGCCTGCTTGTACTGGGAATCTGTAAGCCGGTTACATGGCTGGCGGGTATGGAGCCTGTCAGCGCACGGATGTGCTTTGAGATGGTAGCCGCAATTACTATTGCAAAGCCTTTGTTCTGGGCATTTTCCTTTATCCCTGCCTATGGGATGCGGGCGGCGGGAGATGTGCGGTTTTCCATGATTACTTCCACGGTGACCATGTGGTGCCTGAGAGTTGCGCTCTGTGTCTTTCTGGTTCGGGCGTTCCAAATGGGACCTATGGCGGTCTGGTATGGCATGTTTACAGACTGGGCGGTGAGGGGCGTTGCGTTCTTCTTCCGGTTCAGGAGCGGCAGATGGATGAAGCAGACGGTGGTGTGATTATGGGGTTCCTTTAAAATTTTCTATATGAATGTTTGATAAAAACATACCGAAACTCCCTTCTGCAAAATATGTGCTCAGCTAAATTTTTTACGAATACTGTAAATAAATACGGCGCATCCTGATGGGAGTCCAGGAGGAATATTAAGCGAAACATGAGTGTTGCAAAAAGGATGCTCGATAGAGTATAATGTGATTTATAAGAAGTTCGCTTGTACGGGGGGTTATCATAAGCTGACAGGCAGTTCTGCTGTGAGCATTATGTAATTTGTAAAAACAGATATGAGACATATTCCGAAACATAATCTGAAAACTGATTTACACATCCCCATATGGAATGGGCAGGAGGTGTAATTATGAGGAAACGGTTGGTTGCATTGCTTTCCACAATGATGATCTGTGGATTGACCGCATGCGGCACGGAACAGGCGGGGGCTGAGGATTCTTCCCAGCCGGAGGACGGAAGCGTGCCTTTTGTGCAGGTGAATACTGCGGTGGATGAGCCCGGTGACGACGTTGCAGACCTGACCTTTATGTGGTGGGGAAGCGCAGTCAGGGGGGAGAGGACGCAGGCGGCTTTTGAACTTTACCACAGCAATAATCCGGGTGTGACTTTTGAAACGGAATCTGTGGAGTGGCCTGATTACTGGAATCAGCTTGAATCCAGGGCGAACAGTGATTCCCTTCCCGATATTGTGCAGATTGACTACTCTTTTCTGGAGCGGAGCGTGAGCAATGATATGCTCGTGGAACTGACGCCTTATCTGGCGGACGGATCGCTGGATTTATCCGATGTGGATCCGGGGCTGATCAGCGCGGGATCTGTGAATGGTAAGATTTATGCGGTCTGTGGCGGTGTCAACGTGCCAGCGCTGATGTATAATAAAACTTTGACGGATCAGCTGGGCATTGAGATCAAGAATAATATGACCCTGGAGGAATTTTATGCTGTGGCCAGGGATGTTTATGCCCAATCAGGCGTAAAGACAGACATGCCTTACGGTATGGCCTACAACTTCCTGCCTTATATACTGAGGGCGCAGGACATTACAAAGCTGTATAACAGTGATTCGCTGAATGTGGGATCAGCAGAGGTCTTTCAGGAATTTTTCGGCATTTATGAGACCGGCAGGACGGAGGGCTGGATCATCGGGAACGATGTTCATGCGGACCTGACAGACGTTTCTGTGGAACAGAGCCCGTTGGTCTGCTATACAGAGCCGGAGACGCAGTCCTGGTGCGGCTTTTTCTGGTCCAACCAGCTTACCGCAATGACTCAGGCAGCGCCGGAGGATATAGAGATCGGGATCACTACATGGCCTTCTTCCGATCCGGCAAAATCTGATTTCCTGAAGCCGGCGCAGTTTTTTGCGGTGACCACGGATGCGGGAGAGGACGAAGCGGCAGCTATACATGTGATTAATTACCTATTAAATTCGAAGCCTGCAAATGATATTCTGCTGGGAGAAAGGGGGGTTCCGGCGTCAGCGGTCATAGCAGATGCCATTGCGCCCCTGATGGATCAAAACGGACAGATGGTCACGGAATTCATAAATGATGTGGTTACACCGAACAGCTCCAATATATCCCCTTCAGACCCGAAAGCAGCCACAAAGGTGTATCAATATGCGGACGAACTTGTTCACAGGCTGCTGGACGGTGAGATTACGGCGGAACAGGCGGCCCAGGAACTGTTCGAGCAGGGCAATCGTATTATGAAGAGTACATCATAAACAGCGTCATAGCTCAGCCATGCAGCTATTCGCAGATCACGACTTGTGTGCAAGCACCCACGCGCAATCTGCGAATTACCGCATGGCTGAATTGTTCTGTAAATTTACTGCTTTTCCATATTAATTGAAAATAATGTATAAAATTCGGCTTCTCATGGCAAGAATAATAGCGAAAGGAAGGAAACTGCTATGAGAAGGAATAATAATAGAAGAGATAATGCGAAAAAAGAACGTATCGTTATGCTTGCTTCATCCGCTTTTGTGCTGGCGGCGCTAACCATGACAGGAATCTATATGAAGTCCAGGGATGTGGAATCCGAGGACAACGGTTATACCATAGATTTTACTGCGCTGGAAGAAAGTGTTGACGATAAGTATCAGGAAATCGCGCAAAACACGGAACCGAATCTGACAAATGAGCCGGAAATGCTGGAGGATGATCTGGATTATCCTCCCATGGAAGTGGGATCCGGGCTGGTGGAGATCCCGGGGCTGACGGACAACCTTATGGAGGAAGCGGATCTGGCCCATGCGGAACAGCTTCCTGACATTTCGGAAATGACGGAAAAGCCGGCTGTTGAACCGATAGAAGAAATGGAGACAGCTCAGGAGGAAGAACCGGAGGAAACCCCGGAAGCGGCAGAACATGAGGAAGCTTCATCCCAGGATGTAGTAGTGGACAGAGTATTACACTTTTCGGAGACGAATGGACTGTTAAAGCCTGTCAGTGGTGATACAGTGATTCCTTACAGTATGGACCGAAGCACTTATTTTTCCACATTGGATCAGTATAAATATAATGATGCCGTTATGATCGGAGCGGAGGAAGGTGCTGTGGTGAGTGCCTGTGCGGAAGGCAGGGTTATCAACATTTTCGAGAATGAAGAGATCGGTCATGCCGTTACAATGGATCTGGGTGACGGCTACATGATCACTTATGGGCAGCTGAACGGGATCAATGTGACCCTGAAC
>CANDMD010000284.1 GCA_947385725.1 uncultured Lachnospiraceae bacterium
TTCGGCCGGGGCCGGATTTGTGGTGGCCCTGACAGGGGATGTGATGATCATGCCGGGACTTCCGAAGCAGCCTGCGGCATATCGGATCGATGTAAATGATAACGGGGTTATAACGGGGCTGTTTTGAGCGTTTGATCTTTCACAAGAGAAAAGAGGCGTAAGCTATGAAGTGTCCCAGCTGTGGAGCGGAAATGGCAGACGGATCCCTATATTGTGAGCATTGTGGCGAAGATATCCATATTGTTCCTGACTTTGATCCCGAATTGGAGCAGGATATAGAGCTTACCATCAGTGGTATGCTGGAGGATATCGGCGGACAGGAGACGCCAAAGGAGGATGAAAGGCCTCCAAGGCGGAGGAAGTCCTGGAGGCCGTGGGCGGTATGTGGTGCAGTACTGGCGGTGATGGCCGCTGTATCCGGTCTCCTTGTGTATCAGTATAATTCCCTCGAATGGCAGATCAGGAGGGGAGCGGATTACGCGGAGAGCCAGAAGTATGACAGGGCCATCCGATGCTACAGCCGTGCATTGGAATTGGATGAAGACAATATAGAATTAAAATTCAGTCTGGCAGAGGTATATTTTCTGAAGAATAATAAAATAGAATATGAATTCCTCCTGCGGGAGATTGCCAGGGATACCTATGCCACCAGCGAACAGCTGGAGCGGGCATACGGCAAGCTGATCGCGATCTACAGCGCCAGGGAGGACTATCAGACGATCAACGACCTGCTGCTGGCCAGCGAAAACGCGACCCTGATATCCACATACCAGAAATATCTGGCAAGGCCGCCGGAATTCAGCATTAAGCCGGGTTATTATACGATGGTCCAGCCTCTGAAGCTGTCAGCCTTTGGCAGCGGGAAGATCTATTATACATTGGACGGCAGCGAACCCAGTGAGGAGAGCACCCAGTATACCGCTCCGATCATCCTGGAGGACGGTGACTATATCGTCAAGGCGCTGTTTATCAATGACAACGGCATTGTCAGTACGGTGACGTCGGGGGAGTTCCATGTGGAATTTGAGGAGATTCCCGCGCCGAACATCAACTTATACAGCGGGAACTATAATTTCCCCATGAATATTGAGGTGGTGGAGGACACGGAGGAGGTTTACTATACGACAGACGGCTCTGTGCCCACCTATTCATCGCAGCTTTATTCAAGGCCCATCCCCATGCCGCTTGGGAAGAGTAATTTCAAGTTTGCCAGGATTGAAAACGGGGTGACGGGTGATGTGACGGAGCGGTCCTACAACCTGGTCATGAATACGGATTTTACTCCCCAGCAGGCGGTGGACGCCGTTATGCAGTACGCCCTGAATACCGGAAAGGTATTCGATGCGGACGGGCATTTCAATGAAAACTGGGACCGGTATCAATATGAGTATCAGTACGTAACCAATATCAACTCGATAGATGATTTTTATGTGATCTCAGAGATTTACTGCGGTGCGGACGGCAGCCTGACCAAGACGGGCAATCATTTTGCCGTGAACGCATATACAGGAGTGATATTCAAGCTGCAGCAGGATCGTTATGAGAGGCTTAGTCTCACGGAATTAGAGCAGCCGGTTGTGCAAGAGCCCCAGGATGATGACTCTGAAGATGAAGAATAGAAATAGGCAATTGCCCAAAGTCTGTCTGAAAAATGAAGATCTCGCAATTGTCTGAAGAATAGAGAGGTGGAAAAATATGTATCAGATCATGAAAAAGAGTGAACTTACCACAAACATCTACCTGATGGAAGTAGAGGCAAAGAGGGTGGCGAAGAGGTGCATGCCGGGGCAGTTCGTCATTGTCAGGATGGATGACGAGGGGGAAAGGATTCCCCTGACCATCTGCGACTATGACCGGGAAAAGGGCACTGTGACCATTGTGTTCCAGTGTGTGGGCGCCGGCACGAAAATGATGGCGGAATTGAATGAGGGAGATTCCTTCCGGGATTTCGTGGGTCCCCTGGGACGCCCTTCCGAGCTGGTGGACGAGGATGTGGAGAGCCTGAAGACGAAGAAGATCCTGTTTGTGGCGGGCGGCGTGGGAGCGGCGCCGGTATATCCCCAGGTGAAATGGCTCCATGAGCAGGGCGTGGCGGCAGACGTGATTGTGGGCAGCAAGACCAAAGACCTGCTGATCCTGGAGAAGGAGATGGAATCGGTTGCCGGGAATCTTTATGTGACCACGGACGACGGCTCCTATGGCAGGAGCGGCATGGTGACCCAGACCATCAAGGATTTGGTGGCGGAGGGGAAGCAGTATGATGTATGCATTGCCATCGGCCCCATGATCATGATGAAATTTGTCTGCCTGCTGACGAAGGAACTGGGACTTCCCACCGTGGTCAGCTTGAACCCCATCATGGTGGACGGCACGGGGATGTGCGGAGCCTGCCGTGTGACGGTAAACGGCCAGGTGAAGTTCGCCTGTGTGGACGGCCCTGAATTTGACGGCCACGGGGTGAATTTTGACGAGGCCATGAGACGCCAGCAGATCTATAAGACGGCGGAGGGCAGGGCCATGCTTGCGCTGGAGGAGGGGGACACCCACCACGGCGGCTGCGGGAATTGCTAAGCGTGAGAAGAAAATCCAATTGCCGTTGGCAATTTTCGCTCGCGGCAAAGGCCGCTTCGCGAAGATTTTCTACGGCGCATGAAAGCGCCTACTCACGCGGAAGAACGCAAGAACAGCGTTCTTCACGGATTGTCCATGCCGGCCCAAAGAGGTGGGCGTTGCCCAAAGAGGTGGGCGTTGCCCCCTCTTGTCGGCATGACGGGAAGTATGGGAAAGAATGGAGGAAGAAAATAGATGGATGTATTGACGAAGGTTCCTGTGAGGGAGCAGGATGCGAAGGAGCGCGCCACCAATTTTGACGAGGTGTGTCTGGGTTATAATAAAGAAGAGGCGATGAACGAGGCGGCGAGGTGTATTAACTGCAAGAATGCACAGTGCGTCAAGGGCTGCCCCGTGGCCATCGACATTCCGGCTTTTATCGAGCAGGTGAAGAATGGAAATATCGAGGAGGCGTATCGGATTATCAGCAATTCCAGCGCGCTGCCTGCGGTGTGTGGCCGCGTCTGCCCACAGGAGAGCCAGTGTGAGGGGAAATGTATCAGGGGGATCAAGGGAGATCCCATTTCCATCGGCAAGCTGGAGAGATTTGTGGCGGACTGGGCAAGGGAGAATGGCATCAAGCCCCAGGGCGCGGCGGAAAAGAAGGGGAAAAGCGTCGCCGTGATCGGCTCCGGCCCCGCAGGCCTGACCTGTGCAGGCGACCTGGCCAAGATGGGCTATGACGTGACCATTTTCGAGGCGCTGCATGAGCCCGGCGGAGTGCTGGTATATGGTATTCCCGAGTTCCGTCTGCCGAAGCAGGATGTGGTAGCCAAGGAGATTGAGAACGTAAAGGCGCTGGGCGTAAAGATTGAGACAAACGTGGTGGTGGGCAAGGCTGTGACCATCGACGAGCTGATTGAGGAGGAGGGATTTGACGCCGTATTTATCGGCTCCGGCGCGGGACTTCCCAAGTTCATGGGGATTCCCGGGGAAAATTCCAACGGTGTATTTTCCGCCAACGAATACCTGACCAGGAGCAATTTAATGAAAGCCTTTGACGGCAATTCCAACACGCCCATCATGCAGAGTAAGAAGGTTGCCGTGGTGGGCGGCGGCAACGTGGCCATGGATGCGGCGAGAACAGCGCTGCGCCTGGGAGCGGAGGTACACATTGTATACCGCAGGAGTGAGGAGGAGCTTCCCGCCAGGGTGGAGGAGGTTCACCATGCGAAGGAGGAAGGCATTATCTTCGACCTGCTGACCAATCCGGTGGAGGTTCTTGCGGACGAGAAGGGCTGGGTCACAGGCATGAGATGTATCCGTATGGAACTGGGGGAGCCGGATGCTTCCGGCAGACGCCGTCCCGTGGAGATTCCCGGTTCGGAATTTGTGATGGATCTGGATACGGTCATCATGTCACTGGGCACTTCCCCGAATCCTTTGATTTCGTCTACCACGGAGGGGCTGGAAACCAATAAGTGGAAATGTATTGTTGCGGAGGAAGAGAACGGACAGACCACCAAAGAGGGCGTTTATGCCGGCGGCGACGCTGTTACCGGCGCGGCTACGGTGATCCTTGCCATGGGAGCGGGGAAAGCGGCTGCAAAGGGGATTGACGAGTATTTGAGCACAAAAGCGTAGAAAGAGGGTAATTGTATGCCATGGTGTCCGAAGTGTAGGAGCGAGTATCGGGAAGGATTCACGGTCTGCGCTGACTGCGGAGATCGGAAGAGCACACGTCTGAACTCCAGTCACAGTTCAG
>CANDMD010000285.1 GCA_947385725.1 uncultured Lachnospiraceae bacterium
TATATGGCAGGTGGGCTTTTTCTTTGGCATAGAAACGATTATCTTAATGACATTGGTACCGATAGGCAGAGCTTTTTTAAGGGGTTAATAAAATATGCATTTACTGCATATTTGCATAGCTGAAAAATGCAACAGTAGGAAATGAGAGTGGAGAGAAAGATCAGCCATAAAGTAGGGGTAAAGCTGTTTACGAAGGAACAATTTGAAAATGTTCTTCCTACTTATTTAAATTTGTTTCATAAAATAGACGCCTGCCGCCAGGCGGCACAGGAGGAATTGAGAGAACTGAATGCGGGGGGAACAAGGCATTATCAATACAATTTCATGTATGACAATGTCTTTTCTGTTTTGGGCAAAAGAGGTACAGGCAAGACGTCCGTGGTCTTTACGCTTCAAAGGATGATCCGTGAAAAATATGGGGAGAAATTCAGCGACATTGTTCTGCCGTTGATCATACCTGAGGCCATACCTGATAACTGTACGGTTCTGGGATGGATCCTGGCTATTGTCAAGGAAGAGGTAAAGAGGCTGGACGACAGGATCAATGAACTTGAAAAGAGGCGGAAGGAAGATGATTTCTGGAATAAGTGCCAATTTGGCGCAGGAGTGAGGAAAGAGATCGGTCTTTCAGACCGTCTGGACATTCTGAATCAATTCTTTTATGCCAAAAGCTACAATCCTTCCAGCGAGTCTTCTTACTATCAGGCGATCGATAACTCTGCCTCACAGACGATAGATTATTACCGGTTTGCACAGGGGATTGCAGATTTTTGGGATGCCTGGGTACAGGCGATCTGCCATCTCCGCAGGCTGGAAGGAAAAGAAGATGGGGTATGTCCCCTCATTTATTTCATCTTTGATGATGTGGATCTGGCGCCGGAAAAGATTGATGAACTGTTGTCGGTTATCATCAAGTACTTATCCCACCCTAATATCATTGTCCTGACCACTGCCGACGAGGAACTCTTCCTGGAGGTCATTGAGAATCGCCTGGACCAGAAAATCGGGCGGCTTCCCCGGGAATGGAGGAACTTTCTCAAAAATGCAGGAGATCAACAAGGTGCCAGATACATTATGTGGCCTTCCGCCAGGGAAGAGCCGGAGGAAAAAAAGCCGGAAGACCTGGTGAGCCAGACTACCAGGATGTACCTTGGAAAGGTGCTGCCTTCCTCCACAAGGTACTATCTGAGACTGTTTCATACGGCGAAGCAGAAGGCGGCATTCTGCCTGGAGGACGGGATCAGCCTTGCGGACGGGGTCTGGAACCAGGTGGAACGTCTGATCGACGTGATTACATCCGTGTTGCCCGCTGAGGATAGCGTTTCTGCACCAATAAATTTTATGAAACCCGGGGACACAGTGATCAATTTCTATCTTATGTTCATGGGAAATACTTCCAGACAAATTGCCAATGCCTATATCGTATTGCAGGAACTGATCGACAACCTCATCATGGTCGTGGAAGAAGGAAGGTGCCATAAAGCAGAGGACACTTAACAACACTTATCAGAACAGCAGATATTTCCTGAGCGTTGCCATCCGGGCAAATCATGAACTGGCAGAAGTGATTGAGGAGGTGGAATAAGATGCTTTGGAATGATAAAAATGCAGGAAGGCTGGAAGGCAGGAAAAGAGTATTTTCAGAATGCGGTCAATGCCATTCCCCGGGAAAACAGCGCTTTTCATGAGAGGGCGGATGAAATCTGTAAGCAGCTTATGGAAGAAATCAGGGCGGAGAATAAAGGGGCTGAAGCAAAGTATGTCAGATTGAGCAGGATTCTTTCCAGGGTAGAGGAAATACAAAAGGGCAATTCCGGCAACACATTGGAAGGAAATCCCTTTGCATACTGTCCCATAGAAATACTGCGCGATATTTCGGGCAGTGAAGAGAACAGGGATGGAAGGGAAATGATAGACAGGCTCGGCGCCAGGAAGGAGAAGGAGAATCTGATCGCGGAATATGCGAGGCAGATCAGGGAGGCGGAGCGGTCTATCGGCAAATTCGGGATCATCTATGATCCGGAGGTCGCAATAAAGATCTTAAACAATCTGGCGGACAAGGGAAGTATGTGGAGGGAACAGATTGTCAGGATAGTGAGAGAGTTAAAGCCTAATGACAGTACGGAAACCGGCGAGATCCTGGTCTCGAAAAAGACATATTATGACATTATCAGGATGCTGAACAATGCAGTGGAAAGCGGATTATTTGAAGACAGTACTTATAGCGATAACATGGTTTCGGTAGATGATGTAAAAGAAATTCTGGCGAACATGGACATTGCTGTGTATTTTCAGGAAAGGGATGATTTCTATACGGCGCTGCGTCTGGGCTTTCAGGTGCTCGTGCTGGAATATCTGCAAAGTGCATACATATACCAGACCGTTTACGAGCGCTATGAGGACGGAATCAATGAATCCTCCAGGGATCTGGAGAAGACATTTCTGGACGGACAGAAGCGGGATACCTATTATTTCTTTCTGTTTAACCAGATGGTAATCCTGGTGGAGCAGAAGGGAACGGCAAAAGCCATGGGAAAAAAGGGTAATGCCAGAGAGGTGGAGGGCATGAAGGATGAGATCGTGGCAGCCTGCACCAGGGAACGGCAGCGATATGTGGATCAGCTGATGCAGTGGGAGAGCCGCTGATGGAAATGCTGCGTATGCGGCGGAATGAGAGGCAGGATGAACAGATACAGGTTAAATCAGATATTGGAAATATTGCTTTTCCCTGTGGTGGATCCTGGACTGGCGGTGGAGGATCCCATGCTTGAATGCTTCCAGGATTATTACGATTTTATTGAGGAAAGCCGCAGCCCGCTGACAGACTTTCAGGCGCAGAGCAGAAAGAATGCCGCGTACCAGAAAAGCAGGAACAGGCTGCTTGACTACCTGGTTGGACGCAACAGGGGCGGTGTAAAATCCAAGGATGACATACAAATGCTGTGTGATCTTTTCTATCACACAGGGCAGATGGAGTATCACACGGGGAATAGGGAGCCCGTGGCAGATGGCTTGCTTCAGAGAAGGCCGGATGTGGAAACGATCAGCGTATACTATCTGCGGAGCATGTCGAGGATCGCGTGTTCCCTGATCACTTACCGGGACGGGGTGGCAGCGATCAAGCAGTGGGTGGAAGAGCCCGGAGGAAGTTTTGAATCCGATATATTTGGCAGTTCCACAGTGTTTAATAAAGTTGAAGTATGGAATCTGCTCTGCCGTATGGCTGTGCCGGATTTCTTTATTGCTGTCGCGGCTGTGGAAAACCATAAGGGAATGAATGCCCTTTATGGGCAGAGAGGGCAGATCTCCCTGGCGGACAAGCTGCTTTTGAAGAAATTGAAAAACGGTCTGGCGGAGAATCATCTGCATTTTAAGGTGGGCTTTGTATATGATGTGGTCTGGCTCTCCCATATGAACTTGAAATTTGTGGAAAAACTTGATCCCAAAACATGGAAAAGAGAAGAATTCCGACAGATTGAAATGGCATTGTTCCGCTGCCTGGCAGCCCGCTATCTGTCAGAACCAGGGCAGGCAGGGGGATTCAGGGAGTGGACGGACAGGCGGTATCCCCGGGAAATACGGAATGTGATGGGTATGCTTTACAGCGGCGTCTATGAGGGAAATTATCCCGGCAGGCAGCTGCGGGAAAAGATATACCGTCTGTTTTTGCATGGGAAAATGAATGCGGATAATCGAGAGTACGATAATGGCAAAGGTAAAGGATGCACGGACAGGTATCCCTGCCATAGGGATTGTCTTTCATTTCCTGAAAGCGGAGTATCTGGGGGACAGGGCAGGATACGGCTGCTGGCGAAATGTTTTGGACGGAGAGGGGCGGAAGATGGAACATCGTATATGGAAGCGCCTGTATGTGGCGAACATAGCGCTGGCGCTGGAGGAGATCAGGGAGTCTGTCACAGGAATGGATGAATATATTGTGGGGATTGATGCGGCTTCAGACGAAAATTCCATGGAGCCATGGATGTTTGTGCCGGCTTATAAGATCATCAGGTCACACAGCCATACATATCCTGTCACAAAAACCGGAAAAAATCCGGAAACATTTGCGAGAATACAGAACATAGGATTTACCTATCATGTGGGGGAGGATTTCCGGCATATTGTGTCTGGACTGCGCCATGTGGATGAAGTCCTGGAAGGATTTGGATATAAGGCCGGAGACAGGCTTGGACATGCCCTTGTGCTGGGAACCGATATTGAGAAGTGGATGGCGGATAACGAAGCGGTGCCGCTGCCGAAACTGGAACATTTGGAAAACCTTTTAT
>CANDMD010000286.1 GCA_947385725.1 uncultured Lachnospiraceae bacterium
GGAAGAGGCTGAGGGCATTACCATGACTTCTGTTTTGTTTTGCAAACATGGAGGGTTAATTTATCCGGTAACTTCGGGACAGGAGATTATTGTATCAAATGAGACAGTGCCAATTTTTTATACGGAAGCTGAAATATATTCAGATATTAAAAAGGGATTGTATACTTGGGAGGACTTTACTTATTTGGTAGCAACTGTATCAGGAGAAGCGGATATTTATGAGGGTTATGTTGCTGTGGCTTATGAGGTATTAAACAGATGTAGATTGAGAGGTAAAAGCGTAAAGGAAATTGTAACACCGGATAAACAATATACGGGTTTTGACGAAAGTTTGGTAGGCATCATGCCTGATGATATGATGGTAAGAGGAGCAGTTGTTGCAGTGCTGAGAGGCGAAGTGGAAAATCCTATTGGGGACATTGAATATCATTATGGGAGAGTAAATGGTTATGATTTATGGTATGACAAAGAAACCTGTAAAATTGTAATAGTAATTGGTGAAGGCTCTTTAAGAAATGTGTTTTTTGAACCATATGGTTCTGTTCATAATATGGTGAACATAAGCACAGAAAACAAAGAAAACGCAGTTGTAATATATAGCAATGATGACCAGGAATGGAAGTTAGATGGAGCGATAAAACGTGAAGAATAATTTGAGGAAAAGTATCTTGGGAATGTGTATTTTAATAGTATGTATATTCTTACAGGACGCAAACCAATTCTCCTCAAAAGCTTCAGAGTCAGGGGAAGAATCAAGAATTGATATCGTATATATGGATCTGGATCAGATCAGCAGAAGATTTGCGGAAGGCCAGTTGAATGTTCCGGAAGATTTCAGGAAAAGGCTGGCGTTGTATCAATGTCTTGTACAGGCGGTGGATCAATATGTCGCAGAAAACGGCATCGAAGATACTTTTTCCTGTGAGTTATGGGAGGGCTTATTGTACGGAAGCCGAGAGTTCTCTGTATCTGAGTGGATAATAGATCAAAAAGGAGTTTATGAATATCCTTTGCCGGATATTGATAAATCAATGTTTACACAGGGCGGCTATAAGCTGAAGCTGGAAGGAAAGGACAGTATTCTGTACGTGAATATTGATTTACATGAGGAGAAAGTATTTATTTTTCCGTCAGAAGATGTAGATGCGGATCACTATCGAATGGGAAATGCATCGGCATATGCTTATATTCGCAGAGGGGAAAACGGATGGCCCGTGGAATATTATCCGGATTTCTATGTGGAGTCGGACTGGGATGACCTCAAACGGGAGGATGACCACTTTAGTGAAGTGGATTTGGATGAAATTGAAAGTCTGGATTTCCTGAAGGTGCCGGAGGACACCAGGGAATATTACAACGTAGGACTATATCTGGATGTGGCGAGCCTGCTGAAACGGTATCTGGAAGAAAACAGGATTACAGGGGAGGTTTTCTATTTCGACAGCGATAAGGATATCATTAGTTGTGTGACAAATGTCATATTTACATGCCGCGTAAGAAGCCTTTACAGAACATTATATATAGACCTGGATACCGTTAATATGAAAGGCCATGTTTACCAGATGGAAGAGTAAGGCATAGAAAAGAAGGAAGGCAAGGTGGATAAGGTGAATAAACAATGGAGAAGTGCGGCAGCCGGGTTTGCCGTAGGGCTATGTGTCATGCTGGCGATCAATCTATTTACGGGAGATAGGGATAGAAATGAAAGGGGTATACAGGGCGATGCTGGTATGACTGAAAATGCCAGCGAAGAAATCAATGAAATGGACGATGCCGGGGCAGAACATGCTGATATGGAAAGTACAGAAGCAGAAAATGACGATAACATGGTAGGAGATGGGAAAGCAGTAAACAGGGAAGCAGAAAACAGCGGACATGAAGAGGCAGCGGAAGAAGACTGCCCAGTCCGTATATCTGACAACATTGATGTTTCGCAGGGTTTCATTGAGGAACTGTTGCTGTACCAATATATCGAGTATGGCTTAAGGCAATACAATGAGAAAAGCAATAGTGAAAAACAGTATTATGTGGATATAAAGGATATGCTGCCTTATGATACAGAGTTCTGTATGAAGGATGAAAATGCCATCCCATTTAAAACAGACCTGGCAAAGGAAATGATACCACAACTATCTGAAAACATATATAATTTTGAACTGATAGGAAGCGATGAAAACATTTATATGTCGATAGATACTTATAACATGAAAATATATGTGTATGACGATGTGAAAAAATAGTACGGGGACAGGGACGTTTCCAGGGATGCCATTGCGGGAGGGCTGGAAATGTCCCAGTGAAAAATAGTTGGATGGGAGGAGGAAACTATGGGCGATACCTATGATGTGGGCAATATTGCCGGAAGTAATTCCATGAACAGCAGGGAGAGGGAGTTTTTTTCAAAGTATGGGAATGCCTTGGAACAGCAGGCGGATCTCATTGCGCAGCAGCACGGACTGGAAGAAGAGGGACAGGAAAAGACACTGGATGTGCTGCTCCGGGAGCTGGAAGGGAAAAAGAATGAATACGTGGTGCAGGGGGCACTGCTGCAATGCTCAAAGGGCACATGCAGCAGGCAGACGTTGATGCACAAGGGAAAGGAGCTGGAGAGTGTTCCCGTCCAGAGGGAAGCATACACCAGGATCCAGGTACCGGAAGACAGGGAAGCCAGTATCAATAAACGGATCCCGGCCTGTGTGGATGACTGCAAAGGGGGGTTGAGGGATAACCGGGAGGGGGAAGTGAATATCCAGGGATTCGGGAACTGTGGGGACATAACCGGGAAGGTGGCGCTGGAGGATTTGCTGGCAAGGGCGGGACTCACGGAAAGGGAAGCCGAGGCCAGGGAAGCAATCGAAGCGGGGAAGGGGACATGCCACTGTCTCATGAAATTAAATGAAAGCTGGGAGAACCTGGCGCTGGCAGGGGAATACCTGACAGGATATTTTGATATCTCCCCTGACCTGGTGGAATACGAAAGAGACCGCTGCTCGCCCTCATACTTACGTTTCAACGGCAAGGAGGGGATCAACATGATGTCCATGTTGTTCTGTTCATTTGGGGGAGGGATCATTACGGCGCGGGAGTCGGGGCAGAGGATTATTGAGCCGGAGTCGATCTTCACGGAATTAGAGGAGGAACTGTTGGAGAAATTTTCTGACACTTTCGCATATGGGAATTGGTCAGATGAAAAGAAAATGTGTGCGCAGGAAATCTGGAACAAATTTTATATAGAATATGGGTATGATCCCATGTTTGTTGCCGGACTGATTGGAAATGTGTTTGGCGAAGGTAATTGTGGGTTGCTGCAATACAGCGACGAGTGGGGAAAGTATTTTAGCACGTATAAGCGTGGTATGACAATTACAGATATAAAAATGGCAGAAACGGCGTGTTTTAAGACTTCGCTTGGGGTAGGAATGGTGCAGTGGAGTTCCCAGAACAGGAAAGAAACGCTTTATAATCATTATTTATCTTATCAGGATAAGGATGGTGCGCTATCGACAGAGCAGCTTATTGCTGCCGAAGTACAGACTATACATTATGAACTTAAGTACGATGATACATATAATAATATACCGACAACTTATCGAAATGAAACAGAAGGAATAGGTAATACAGGTGAATGCATTAAGCTGTCAACATGTATATTATTTAAAGACTACGAGACACCAAGCACTCATACAGAGGTCGATAGACAGAATGGATATATACTGACAAAGGGTGTTGAAGAGGATGCCCAGAATGCCAGTTCTGAAGATCAGATTCCAGCTGTAGTGCGGAGAATCCTGGCAGCCAAAGTATCATATGTATTTTTTATGGAGGAGCCTTAATGGTAAAGGAAAGAATTCAAAAAATGGTCATAATTTTGGCTGGGATCGTATGCGTAAGTGTTTTTGCTTTATGTCCTGTCGGTAGGACGAGGGTAGATTTATATGTGGGAAAAAAAGCAGAAGTCAGCAATAGGTTCAAAAATGATAATGCCATTGAAAAAGCTTTTTTAGGGAAGGGACAAGAGAGTACAGAGGTACCAGGGTCAGACATACCGGATGAGGATACCAGGGATACAGGATGCATTAAGGAAATTGATTTTGGTTACCAGGTGTTCGCTACACAGGATGATATCATACAAACAGGGCAGTTACATTATTTAGAGCGTCTGCGTATTGGAATTAGTGATGACAGGGTGGACATGACACCCCTTGGAAATTTGCGGGAATTAAAGGAATTGT
>CANDMD010000287.1 GCA_947385725.1 uncultured Lachnospiraceae bacterium
TCGACAACCAGAAGGAAGTGCTGGCGCTGGTGCAGAAATTATACACTGCCCTGAAAGACGTCCCTGCAGAGGAACTGCGGGAGGAACTGGTCTCCCGTCTGGCGGAGATGGTACACAATGACTGATTTCATGCACAGCAAGGAGGCAGATTCATATGGGTATGATTAACGACCTGCTGAAAGATGTCTTTGATCCTTCGAAAATCAAGGACGCCCTTTCAGAACTGAAAAAAATAGACACCCTGCTGACACAGATCAGCAGAACCAACGACAAACTGTCCGGGGCTGACCTGAAAAACCTGGCTGACAATGCCTTCCGGGTCGCGAAAAGGTACGGTATAAACGCCGCCGACTATCTCGCCGCCTTCCAGGAAGCATCCCAGGCCGGATACCGGGACGCTGAGGGCATGGCGGAACTGTCCCTGGCCGCACAGAACGCAGGCAATATCACCTCCGAGCTGGCAAACCGGCTCCTCTCCGCCACGGACCAGGCCTACCGGATGGGCGGTTCCGTCACTGAGCTGACCAGGGTTCTGGACGGAATGAACCACCTTTCCGGTCAGAATGCCCTGAACATGGCAGAACTGGCGGAAGGCATGGCCAGCCTTGGCTCCACCGCCGCATCCCTGGGCATCGATGCCGACAGTGCGGCCGCGGCGCTGGGCGCCATGATGGCCGCCACGCAGCAGAGCGGCTCCGAAGCCGCAAACACCCTCAGAACCCTCCTGCTCTACACAGGACAAATCGCCGACGCGGAGGAAGGCATCACGGTAAAAGGCCTTAAGCGGTTTGAAGCCGCCTGCAAAGCCCTGAACGTCAGCCTCCTGGAGACCAGGAACGGGGTGCGCTCCCTCCGGGATCCCATGGCAGTGTTGGAAGAACTGTCTGCCGCTTACAACAGGCTGGGGGAAAATGACACCCGTAAAAGCGGGCTGTTGGATACCCTGGGCGACCCTTCCGGTGCCGACGGGTTGGATGCCCTGTTGAGCCACTGGGACACCTACGAGGCCATGCTGCGGCAGTATACCGACGGCACAGGCTCCATGGCGGCGGACGCTGAAAAGACTGCCGCTTCCTGGGAGGGCTCCCTGGATCGCCTGTCCAACACATGGACGGATACGGTGAAAAACCTGTCCGATTCGGATGCCATCACGGCTGCCATCAACAGCCTGAATGGCTTATTAACTACAGTAAATCACCTTACCGGCACTCTCGGCGGCCTTAGTACCTTATCGATCATAGGCGGCGGTATTGCCGGCGCGAAAAACTTGGGTTAGCATATCACAACATAACGCAGATTGTGCGAGGCTCAATATATACCCCGTGCTGGGGTGGGAATCCTCAGGCAAAACACAAAGAACCATATGAGAATATGGGAGGGTATATTGGTAAAATCAACTGCGGCCGCTACGCCGCAGACCTCCGATATGACTGTGTGTGAACTACGCAGTTTCCAGATATCGCGAGAACTGGACAAGGACAAGAACAGCTCATGTGACTCATAATGTAGCATGATGACTCAACTTGCAGAGAGGCGTACTGCCCTGCCGGGCAAGTGCCGCTCCCATCGACTACCAGGAGGACATAGGTATCATCCTTTTGATACCCATGAAGGCATAGTCAGACACCTGTCATTGAGTGTGACAGAGAAAAAGTTCACCGCAGCTATGCGGCGCGTTATAAATAGTGTATTTCCAAATATGATCATCAGATGACTTCCAAAAACATTGATGAAAACAACATCCTACCATTTGTAGCCACAGTTCCTGCACTCAAACTGGCTCCTCGCCGTTTTGCTGAAAAGACCGAACATTGCCGCTCCTGCGGCCCTTGACGTTCCGGAGATCCGTTTGACATCCCTGCTGTTACAGGTTGGGCATTTTACTGTGGTGCTGCTTGCCGCCAGACGAGCTCTTTTCATCTGCTGTTGCTGCTGCACCTGTGTCCTGAACTGGCTCATTTTCATTTGGTATTCGATAAGATCTTTTTCCTTTAAGTCAATCATGGCCTGGTAAAAGTCATTTTCATCCGCAATATCACACATCGTACAAAACTCTTCGTATGATATATTACATTTTATTGCATTACCATTACATCCTTTTTCTCCATGAATTGGCTGGGCATTTACGGGCCATACCCCTATTCTCCCACATTTAATGCATTTTCTTATCACATAATCCATACCATTACCTCCCCGATATTAATTTATATTTTACCATATGTTCTTTACAATTGGAAGTTGTAAAAACAAAAAGGAATAATGCTCGCACAATATTCTAATGGTAAACTTTCACTGGGCGGAATATTTGATGGATTAAAGGTAAATCCCAATGACTATAAGGATGCAATTGCACAATTTAAGGATCTTGATCTATCACAGTCGAAATTTATACGTAACGATACCAGCACCACAAACTGGGACGCAGTCGCCCAATCCATAGACAACTGCGACGAAACTGCACTCGCCTACTTCAAAACCCTGGATAACGGGAACGGCATGATCGACAACCAGTCCGCTTCCGTAAAGGGATTATCCAATTACTTAGAGGGTGCAGGAAAGTCCTTCAATTTCGCAGCTATAAAGGCAACCCTCCTGAATACCGCGCTGAATGCAGGGATCATGTTTGCCATATCTGCGGCAGTCCAGTTAGCTGCCAAGGCTTTGGACAAATTCATCTATACCGCGGAGGAAGCCAACCAGGCAATGAGCGATGCCATGTCCACATATGACTCCGAAACATCGAAGCTGGAAAGCATCAATTCCGAACTGGACACGCAGAACAAAAGGCTTGATGAACTGCTGGCAAAGGACAAACTGACCTATGCCGAAAAAGGACAGCTTGAGGAATTGCAGGAGATCACCGAGGAACTCCAGCTGCAGCAGGATATCGCGGAACGGAATGCGGAAAGGGCTTCAAAGAAAGCCGCCGATAAAGCCGTGGATGCCTATGAAAAGCAGTATGGAAATTATACTGTTTCCAGGGAGGCCCTGGACGAAAAACTTGCCATTGAGGAAATGAACGGATTTTTCCCTGTATCGGAAGGAAAAGATGACATAATAGGCAACATTGCATCCTATATTATCGCCGCCGAACGTCTGGAAGAGGCCACGGCAAATTATGAAAATGCCGTGAAGAACGGTGAAGACCCATCCCTGTTTGTCGATGAGAGGCAATGGTATTCCGACATGAAAGAGGATACCTCCGATGCACTGGAACTGAGCCTGAATGACCTGCAGGAAAAGCTTCATGCGCTGCAAAATGAGTATAGCAGAGCCATCAAAAAGGGGCAGGATGGAACTGGGACACTGACTTCTGCGGAAACTGACGTCATCAAGACCTATGAATCCATCCACGACACGATGCGGCTCCTGTACGAATACCTGGATCAGAATGCGTGGAATGACATGGAAATATCCAATATCCTCCATACAGAAGGCATTGAAAAGACAAAGGACGAACTCATCGCAATGGCCGAGTCAGCAGAACTGACCCCTGAAACTATCGCGGATTATCAGAAACTGAACGAGGCGATACAGGACAGTGAACTCTTCCTACAGGGCGGCCAGACTGCCGCGGAGGCATTCTGCGGACAGATCAATGCCCTGGTGCAGACTGCCCCGGAACTGACTCAGACCGATCCACAACTCTCTATCGCAGACACCATCGACCAGCTGAACACCCGCCTCCGCCCCGCCTTCGACTCCCTGGGCTCCGCCTACCGGGACATCTTCGCGGACGATGGTTTCAACCCGGGCGCCGTGGACCTCCCCATGTTGGACTCCATCCGCTCCTCCATCGAGGAGCTGAACAGTCTCCAGGATGTGGACATCAATATCGACATGGGCGCATTTGACGCCCTTGCCTCCACCCTCACGACGGCCGGGGTCACACAGGGACAGGCCGAACAGGCCTTCAATGACTTCGCCACCTCCGTCTTTTACGCCTCGGGTGCCACGGCGGGCATGACGGAGGAGACAAGGGGGCTGGTGGAACAGCTGCTGGAATCCCTTGGCGTGGCCAACGCCGCGGAAGTCGCCGGGTACGCCCTGCTGGAGGCAAAGGCACAGTCCGTGCTGGCAGCCTACGACCTGGCAGACGCGTCCCGGGAGGAATGTGCCTCCCTCCTGGCGGAGGGCGTGGCCGCCGGCCTCACCAGGCAGCAGATCTACGGCCTCACCGCCGCGGAGATCGCA
>CANDMD010000288.1 GCA_947385725.1 uncultured Lachnospiraceae bacterium
GCTGATGGGGATTTACATGCGCTGCGCCATCGGAGAAATCCTTGCAATGACATTTATTCCTCTGGTCATATGGGGCGTATATGAATGCCTTTGGGGCAGGCGGCGCTGGATCATTTTGACGCTGGGCATTACAGGAATATTGCAGTCGCATATTCTGTCTGTAGAAATATGCGCATTGTTTATGCTCTTGGAACTTTTCTGGTGGCTGATCAGCAGAAAAAAGAATTGTGTCGGGAAACGCATCCTGGCAGGCCTCAAGTCTGTTTTTGCAGCTGTGCTGCTGAATCTTGCGTTCCTTGTGCCGTTTCTATACTTCAGCACCCACGACCTGTACTGCTTTAATATGTCGAATTCCACAGCAAATACTGTAGTATATTTTTCCCAGATGTTTTCCCTTTTCCTCGACACATCCGGAATTTCAGTGCCAAGGGGGACAACAGTCAATGAGATGTCCCTGACTGTGGGAACTGCGCTTTTGGTCGGTATGTTTGCCTTTTTCTTCTGGATCAGTTCGGAAAAGAAGAATACACAGGAAGGCGAAAACATAGGAATACATTGTGCAGTCTATGCTTTGGCTGCACTGTTTTTGTCGTCATGGCTGATGCCATGGGGAGGGCTGATCTCCAGAATTCCCATTGTGGAAAAGCTGACCGGCTCATTACAATTCGTATGGCGTTTTCTGGGTATAGCAAGTTCATTTATGGCGTTATGCACCGCCATAGGGGTAGTGAGACTTATGGAAAAGAAACAGGAACGAAGCTGGCTGACCGGTGTTGTGATAACCTTATGCATCATAACGACATGGAGTCTTTTCGATGATCTGACAGGATACCTGGGACAATTTAGCAATCCCATGGAGGCAGAGGCAGTAGAGGACGTGGACGCATTATATCTGTACAATGGCATGGACAGTTTAGCCTATACCAGGGAGACAGCTGTGCCACAGACGGCAGGAGGCACGGCAATAGCCTGCTCTGATTACAGGAAACTGGGGACTCATATCAGCATGCATGTAGAACCGGCACAAGGTACCGCGGATTCATTGCTGTTCCCGCTATTTTATTATCCGGGCTACGAGATAAGGATCAATGGCACAAGGGTGGAATCCTATAGCGTGAACTGGCTGCTGGCGTGCGATCTACCCTCTGTTCCGTCTGATATACAGGTCAGATATGTCGGACTGCCAGTATTCAGGATATGTGATGTGATCAGCATTCTCACCATGGCCGGTATCATATTTACGGCTATATGGAAACGGAAAGGGTTGGCACAAAAAGCCTGAAACCCTTTCCTGATAAGCATTTGACATTCCGTCTTCTATTTAAACAACGTTTTGAACAATCCTCTCTTCAACACCTGGGCGCCGGTACTGATCAGGCTCCTCTCAATCTGTGCCTGTCTGCGCTCAGCCGCTCTCTCTTTCTTCCTCTCAGCGGCCTCTTTTGCCTTTTCCTTCTTCCTTGCCGCTTCAGCCTCGGCTTTCTCCTTCTGTTTCTGGAATTCTGCCTTTTCCCTTTCCAGCTGGGCGCGCTCCGCCTCCAGTGCACTCTGATCCGCCAGTACCTCATAGGCGGAAACATTGTCCACGCTGTCATCATACTTTTCCATGCCATCGGAAGCAATCCTTTTCAGCCGTTCCACACTGTCCACCGGTCCCATCAGGCTCTGGGGACAGATGATCGCCGTCTGCTGCGCAATGCCGGGTACGCCTTCCTCATCCAAAAAGGAAGTCAGAGCATATCCCACTCCCAGCTGCATGATCACATCCTCTGTCTTAAAGGCCGGATTCGCCCGAAAAGACTGAGCCGCCACCTTCACCGCTTTCTGTTCCGCAGGAGTGTATGCCCGGAGCGCATGCTGGACACGGTTGGAAAGCTGCGCCAATACACTGTCAGGGATATCCCCCGGGCTCTGGGTTACAAAGTAAATACCTACGCCCTTGGAGCGGATCAGCTTCACCACCTGCTCAATCTTCTGCACCAATACTTTGGGTGCATCATAAAACAACATATGAGCCTCATCAAAGAAAAAGACCAGCTTGGGTTTCTCCAAGTCTCCCGCCTCCGGCAGTCTCTCGAACAGTTCCGCCATCATCCACAACAGAAAGCTGGCATACAGGGTAGGATTCTGCACCAGCTTCACGCAGTCCAGGATATTGACGATTCCCTTGCCGCTGTTATCGGTGCGCATCCAGTCAAGGATATCCAGCGCGGGCTCTCCGAAAAACAGGTCTCCACCCTGATTCTCCAGAGGAATCAGCGCACGCACGATAGCGCCGATGGACTGGGCCGCTATACTTCCATAAGTCGTCACATAATCCGCCCTGTGCTCTGAGACATAGGTCAGAACCGACCTGAGATCTTTCAGATCTATGAGCAGCAGCCCCCTGTCATCCGCGATCCTGAACACAATATTCAAAACACCTTCCTGAACCGCTGTCAGACCCAGGATACGGGAAAGCAGCTCCGGTCCCATATCGGAGATTGTTACCCTTACCGGATGCCCCTTCTCCTGGTAAATGTCCCAGAAGCACACAGGATAGGACTTATATGTAAAGCTGTCCCTGATACCGAACTTATCGATCCTTTTCTCCATGCTTTCGGAAGCCGCACCGGGCGTGGCAAGTCCTGACACGTCCCCCTTCACGTCACATAGAAATACGGGAACCCCCGCATCGGAAAAAGATTCCGCCATGGTTTTCATAGTGATGGTCTTGCCGGTGCCGCTGGCGCCTGCGATCAGTCCGTGGCGGTTGCTCATGTTTAACTGCATGGTCACCTGGTTCCCGCTGTCGTCAAGTCCCATGTAAATCCTGCCATCTCTGTACATTTTATAATCTTACCTTTCTTCGTGTTGCTTGTTTTTCCTTTACGGGTATTATGTCATGTCAGGCTTTATAGAAAAGAATCCCCAGAACCATGAATAGCGCTTTCACTTTTTGAGGAAGGAATGATGATATAGCCAATCAGCATCCCTGTCAAAAAGAAAAGTATCCCATATAAACCACCAATATTTAATATTCTATGAATAAAATTTCTTACAGGCATTAATATTGTTTTCCTTTCTGCTCTTTGCTGTGAGAACACTTCCCGCAATAATATAAAGAAGTGTTCTCATAAAAGCCACATCCTCTTTCACAAGGCCTATTGCAATAATCATAATAAGCAATAAAAAAAATTATAGTAGCTAATATGTAATTTCTTCGTCTTTTACGCCCTTTCCTGAGTGGCCATGAGAACACTATAACTCCAAAATCAGTTCCCAACTAACAAAGCAAAAAGTCTTCCTTTCTTTAATATAGATTTATATTATCATACGCTTTATTTAATATCAAGGAGATTTACTAATCTACCGCGGCTTGTATGTGATTGAGATTGTGTAAATAGTTTCATATACGTAAAGGAAATGAGCCCCTATGATTGCCATAGCAGCCACAGAAGCCCATTATTTTCACAAGTTTTACATGCGGTATTACAAGTTCCACTGTCACTGCACCACCAGATTGGAATATCCCATCAGGCTCTCATCCACAGCCCGCGCCGCTTCCCTGCCCTCGCGGATGGCCCATACCACCAGGGATTGGCCCCTGTGCATGTCTCCAGTGACAAAGACATTCTCTTTGCTGGTCCGATACTGTCCTGCCCCGGTCTTTACATTGGTGCGCTCGTTGAGTTCCACGCCGAATGCCTCCGCCACATAACCCTGCGCCCCCAGGAAGCCTGCCGCAATGAGCACGATATCTGCGGGAAGTTCCTGTTCGCTGCCCGCCACTTCTTTCATATTCATGCGCCCTGTAGCTGCGTCCTTCTCCCAAGCAAGCTTCACGATCTTTACGGCTTTCAGGTTCCCGTCCTTATCTTTCACAAATTCTTTCACGGTGGACTCATAGATACGGGGATCATGGCCATACAGGGCGATGGCCTCCTGCTGGCCGTAATCCGTCTTGCAGACTTTAGGCCACTCCGGCCAGGGATTATTTTCCGCCCGGGTGTCCGGCGCCTTAGGCATCATCTCGATCTGTGTCACGCTCTTTGCGCCATGGCGGATGGATGTGCCCACACAGTCATTGCCCGTATCCCCACCGCCGATGATGACCACATGCTTATCTTTTGTGTCCACATATTGTTTATCCTCAAAACCGGAAT
>CANDMD010000289.1 GCA_947385725.1 uncultured Lachnospiraceae bacterium
TGATGCGGATGGGCGATTTTGAGTCCTTTCTTGTAAAGGGGCAGTTCAACTGCGTTTCTGACAGCAGGCGCTACCAGAAACCTTTTATCCCCATTGTGACGGAATACCTGCTCCTATTGCATAAGAAAGATGCCCTTATGGTGCCTTTCCTCTTTGCAAAAGAGAGCTGTTTCTCCATTGCCGACACGGATCTGACTGCCCTGACATGGCACCATCTTATCCGGATGACAATGGAAAGCGTTGGCGGGGAAATGACACTGACAGAATTATATATCAGACTGCAGAACCATCCAAAATCAAAGAAAAACGGACACTATAAAGAGCGCATCCGGGCAACCATCTACGAACACCGGAGCCAGTATACAGCCTGTGGGAACGGCACCTACCGCCTGAACTACAAGGTCGCATAAAGGAGGATTACTATGTTTTTATTTAAGAATGACAAACCTGCTTCCATACCCAAACGGCAGATTTCCGTAACCGGAATCCTGACTGAAGTATTGAGACCGGGCAGCCCTGTTACATATCTCTACAATGGGAACCTGATCCGCACTTCCACGGTACAGGCTATCTTGGAAGCCTCGTCCAGCCATGTGCGGTTTGAAACCCAAAACAGCATTTACACCATATGCTACAATAATCCGCCGGGGACGGAACTTCAGATAATCGCCTGATTTCCCCTGTACAAATTCCACAAATAATTCTGGGCTGCCTGCGATATGCGGCGGCCCTCTTTTGAAAGGAGGACGCACCATGAATAAGGCGCTGGATCAGGAAACCGCCCTGCTCAGGGAGGAACTGTCAAAACTCTTAACTACCCTGAAGCATAACCGGGAGAAGGTTTCCCTTGACGTGCTGAAGACAAAGTACAAAAAAGGCTATGACACACTATGCGCAGGCATTAAACGAGCCGCATCGGACTATGCAAAACAGATAGCGCTCTGCGGCATCCGTATCCACAAGGATTATCTGGATGAGGCAGTCCCTATCATCAATGGGACGATTGCCCGGTCCGGTATCTTAAAGCAGCTCTCCGGGGCAGCTTTTTCCCACCAGGACATAACAGAATTTGAGTCCCTTGCCATAACCCTGCGGCAGAAAATCCTGGCTGATCTGGAACCCTTGTATGCAAAACATCTTGGGCTGTATATCACGCCGGAATGTCTGGAAAATCCGGATATACCGCCCATGATCTACTGTCAGGTCAACCACTGCGTATGGCAGGACGGGAAGTGGATTCCCCTGGAACTGACCAATGCTGTGCAGCCAAAGGAAAAAAGTGCATAATACAACACCCACACGAAAGGAGTACCACATGGAAGAATTAACAATAGAAAGACAGATTGGACAAGACAATATTACCATCACGCTCACGGAGGATGAGCTTGAGAAGGCATACCGAATCAAAGAAAGGCGTTATCTGGATGAGGACTTTGCAAACGCCCTTGCCGATGCCGCCCAAGACCCGGATACACGTTTCCATACAGGACATCTGGAGGAATTTCCTGAACTTGTAAACTGGCTCTGCGTATGTTTTGACGATTTCTATGATGCCAATATAAGCCACAATGACCTGATAGAACTTACCCTGAACCACCTGCAGCACGCATCCATGGAGCCGGAGTTTTTCCTCTCCCTCGCGGAAACCGCGCCGGCGGTCTGTATGGGAATTGAGAAAAGTATGAAGGACTGCGAACAAAACTGCGGCAGATACCACCGCTGCAGCAATATTGCCGAGGCAAATGACAGGAGCCGGCAATGGGAAACGCTTGCTGCCCTGCTCTCCATGCACAGGAGCGGAAACTGCACCTGCGGCAAGGATGGTGACACTGAAGAATGTCCTGCGGCAAAATATCTGACCGGCACATGGGACATCAGTGAGTTTTTCCACTCAGAGGACAGAAAGGAGGCGGCCTGATGAAAAAGCTTGAAAAAATAAAAGAGCATCTCTTAACAATCATTCAGAAAGAAGAAATAAAAACCCAGTCTGAAATTCAAGAATTATCCCAAAGGCAGCGTGACAATATGGGCTTTTACGGTATCGGCGGTCCCTACCAGCGTTATGAGCAGGCCATCGACCGCAGAAAAAAGCACTTATCCGAGTTGGAAGCCTTACGGGAAGCACAAAACTCTGCGGTCCTATTAGAATCATTGCGCCTGTACGGGTACTTCTGTCCATCCTGCAAAGAAAAAATTTACCTGCAGGAGAAAAATCCAGAAACCGTAGACTGTCCTATCTGTAGCCGCAGAATATACAAAGATGGTGTATATACGGAATGGAACGTGCAGAAAAACAGCAGGTTTACCCGCCTGCACGGACAGGGAAACTGAAAGAATTGGAGGGATTATCAGATGACACTTTATAAAAAACTGGATATATGGTCCATCTCAGACGGACTGGACAGAATGATGGACTACTGCTACAACGGCAACGAGAAAAGCAGCCCTTACTGGGACCATTACTGCGACCAGATCAATGAATTATGCAATGCGGCAGCCGACATGTATAATGAACTTCAGGATATAAAGAATAAGCTCTGGTATCAGATGCCCGCTAAAAAGATTGCTTTTTGTGGCGAGGATGACTGCAGCCAGACGGCTACCGCATGGTTCAATACGGCGGCGGCTATGCTGTATGATACTGACATGACAGAGCTGCTGGAGCATGAAAATATTTACTGCGCAGATGAATGGGCGGAAAAGCAGAAACGGATCTCTGCCCTGAACCGGCTGACCAAGCAGCAGCAAATGTTTCTTTATGCGGAAGTCATCGGTTTTATCACCCGGTATCTGGAGTTGTCCGCGGCATTTGAGAGCATTGAGGCTGTCATCACCGAACTGGATTACCACCAGTCGGCCATAAAGGGAAACGGAGGCGTCACACTTCCACAGTCTGCATATGTCTGAGAGGCATATAGAAACACACAAATGCACAAGAAGGAGGCTTTTATGTATATTACTGCATCCACCTACGGGGGCATCGACTGGCATGACTCCCGCACCATAAATGAACAACTGAAAAGCAGCGGTTCTTACAATATCGGGAAAGAAGTGATCCCGGAAGTCATTGCTGATGACATCGCCAAGGATTTCCCCTATGTAGAGAACATCCGGGAAAAAATCCTGCAGGCTCTCGACCAAAAAACCTGTTTCCGGTTTGCAATCAAGGCGGAGGAGGCCGACGGTGAAGGGAAAACAACCTATAAGGACTGCGAAACCTGCGAAATGAACGGGCAGACTTATCTGGAGCAGGAAGCGGTTTTTGATGGCAACGAACTGACACTGAGCCGGGATTACGCTTATGGGCAGGTTTCCTACATTACATCCTATTATGTTGAGGACATTCCCGACGACCAGATCGGCTATATCGTGACCGAAGATTTCCTTGCTCCGACAAAAGGTGTTCCGCTGGTACAGAGACTGTACCATGACATCTTTGACGATCAGGATACCGCACAGAACTATGCCAAAAACCTCAAGCCGCATGATCTCCAATACCCGAAATCTATTGTGACTTTTCTCGTTTGCAACAGACAGAAAACATCCATGCAGCCGTGGTATCAGAGCGAAATGGAAGCTCTTAAGCTGATGGAGGAAAAAGGACAGACGTATCTGAATGACAGTTTCTGTATTTTTACCAAAAGCCACATAGAAAACCTGAAAAAACTTTCTACAAAGGAGACTGCTTAATGAAAAACCAAAAGCAAACCATAAAATGTTCCGATTGCGATCACTGCAGTGGATTCCGCCCCTTGGGAAATACCAGAACAGAATTTACCTGCGCCCATCCGGATCAGGAACATATCAACGACTATTTCCATAAAAACCGTATAAATAAGATGCCTGGTTTCATCGGATACGGGGCAAGGTATTCGGATGTTGTTCCCATTAAAACGGCGCCTGCATGGTGCCCGAAGAAAAAACCATCCGAATAAAACACATTATTTGAACCAGCCGGGAGATACAGTAAACACTGTGTCTCCCTTTTTAAGCGCAAGCACAATATCTAGTATTTTATAATTGACTTGCCCTATATCTTGTGCTATTATATATTTGTTATTGAATTTTGTGCAGTTTCCGAACGAAAAGCACACGCTGTTTAAGTTTGTACGGAGTCAGAAAGTATAAAGTGC
>CANDMD010000290.1 GCA_947385725.1 uncultured Lachnospiraceae bacterium
AGCGCCACAATGATCATTACCGCCCCCAGTGCGCTCCCCAGTATCCCGGCGGAACTGTTGTAGGAGTGGCGCAGCATATAGTCGTACAGATCGCCTGCTTCAATTTTAATGTCTAACTCGATCATATTCATTTCCCCTTCGAAACGGTATCCCATGCAGCTTATCCCGTCATGTGCCTGATGGTTTCTTTCCGCTTCTCCAGGACCGCGGAAAAACCTTCACAGTTCCTTAGGAACTGTGAAGATTAATTCTTTCTCAGTTCCTTACTTCGAAAAAGCGCCTGACTTTCCGGTAGGCGCTTTTCCTTTTCTCTATGCAATTTTACTCTATAAAACCTGAAAAAGCAAGTCTTTCTTACTCATGGCGCAATGCCTCGATGGGGCTCAGCTTCGCCGCTTTTCTGGCGGGATAGATACCGAAGAAAATGCCCACCGCGGAGGAGAAGAGGCTTGCACCCAGCACCGTGCTCAGGTTCACCTTTGCGGTGAATCCCACCAGGGAACAGACGCCGTAAGCGCCCGTCACGCCGATAAGGATGCCTATGATGCCGCCCAGCAGTGTGATTATGGCGGATTCCGACAGAAACTGCAGCAGAATGGAGTTCGTCCTGGCTCCCAGGGATTTGCGGATACCGATCTCCCTGGTCCGCTCCGTCACAGACACCAGCATGATGTTCATGACGCCGATTCCTCCCACCAGCAGTGAGATAGCTGCCACAAACACCACGAATATGGTGATATAGCTGAGAATCTCATCCATCTGGCTCATATAGTCGTTAAAGTTTTCCACCGAGATCGCATTCATCCCGCGGACGTTATGCCTGTTTTCCATCAGCCGCACCGTGTCCTGGGCCACCTGATTCGCATATTCCGCGCTGTCCGCGATGATCAGCAGGGCACTGTTCTCTATCCAGAATCCATAGGAAGCGGTAAGGACGGAGAGCGGCGCCTCCATACTCACCGTATTGCCCCCCATCATGCCGCCCAGCAGGGAGGCGTTATCCTGCCGGATCCCGATAATGGTAAACTCCTGCTCTTCCCCATACAATGCCAGGTCAAATGTCATGCCGATCACATTGGTGGTTCCAAACAGTGTCTTCGCGCTGCTCTCCGTAATAATACATACTTTGTTTGCCGAGTAATAATCATTCTCGTCGAAATAATGTCCTTTGATCACCGGGTCATTGCTGGAATACTGCAGACCGGGCATACCGAAGGTCGTCGATGCGGTAAAAATCCCCTTCCGGCCTGACGCCGTGCCCTGCCATCCGTAGTTCGGCGTAACAGCTTTCACATGGGGCACCTTTTCCAGGATCGCCTCTATATCCTCGTCAGTGAACGTCAGGCTGATCCCGGATTCATTGTCACCGCTGGAATAGATGTAAAGCTGTCCGCCCGCCATATTATTTAATTCGTCATTGATACCGCCCTTGACACCGTTACCGATGGATATAATCATGATAACGGATGATATTCCAATAATGATACCAAGCATAGTCAGTATGGATCGACCTTTATTGCTCCGTATGTTCATCAGGGCGATTTTAATATATTCCCATACCTGTGTCATACTATCCTCCTGTCACCCTATTGTGCGGGTATGACCGTCACAGGCATACCTTCCTCCAGGTTTGAATAGGAAGTCACTATGATCACATCTTCCTCCGTGATGCCTTCCAGCACCTCCGCATATGTATCGGTAGAGATCCCGCAGACAATGGGTTTCTTTACTACGATGCCATTCTCCACCACATACAGGAAATCGCCTTCCTTATCCGCATTGATGGCCTCCACCGGGATCATCAGGGTATTCTCCGCTTTCTTGGTGTACACAGTAAGCTTTGCGTCCATGCCCAGGATGATCCTGTCGTCAGGCGCCAGCAAATGTACTTCCACCCCTACCATGGGCGTATTGGACGTATTTATTTCCGCCATACGGTTGATTTTGCTGATCTCGCCCTCATAGACTGTCCCTGAAATGGTCACATCCACCTTCTGGCCGATCTCCAGCTTTTCCAGGTCGTACTTGGAGGCGGAGAAGGTGACCTTCACATTCTCGCTGCTCTCCAGCGTCATCAGATGGGCTCCGTTGCTCACCCCGGAGCCGGAAACTGCGGTACATTCCGTGATGATGCCTGCGTATGCCGCGCAGATGCCGCTTTTCGCCTGCTCAAAGTCTTCCTCGGACTCCTGGTAGGTAATCCCTGCAAGTTCCTTATCCGCATTGTAGGAAGCCCTGTCATAGGAATCAAACACCGTATTTTCCGTGGAACTCTTCTGTCCCTCCATTTCCGCCTTATAGGATTCATAGTGCTGCAGCAGTTCCTGCGCGTCCGTTATCTTCCTCTGGAGGTCTGCCACATAATCCGAATTGTTGGCTGTTGCGGACACATATTCATTGTTGGAAAGCGCATTATTGATATTCGAAGCTTCTTTTTCCTTTTCCGCTATCTTATTTTGAAGTTCCGCAATCTGATTCCTGAGTTCCGCGATCTGTGCCTCCAGCTGGGTGGTGTCAGCTGCGGCCGGCGCGGTGGCTGCTCCGTCCGATCCGCCGCCGGGTGTCCCTGCCGCATCCGGTTCAGCGGTGATCCCGTCCGGCGCCCCTGCCGTATCAGATCCGTTTCCGGTCCCGCCTGCTTCCTCCTGCGAAGCCGCCGGCGGCTGTTCCATCAGTGCTTTCAGTTCCGCCTCCCGTGCCTCCAGTTCCGCCTGCAGCGCTTTCTGCTGGACGGATAAGCTTTCCAGTTCGCTTGTATTTTCCCGCATGGAATTGGTCAGGTTCATCCTCTCCTCCGCCAGTGCGTTGCTGGTATGCCGCTGGCTGTCGCTCAATTCATTCTGCAGGTCCCTTAAATACGCTTTTGTATCTTCGATCTGCCTGTTTAACACATCCAGATTAACGGTTGCTTCATTCAGCTTTGCCTGGTTCCGGGCATTGTCGGACATGGCGCTGCTGTAATTGGCATTGCTCTTCTCGTATTGCAGTTCGGACTGGCGCATACTGTTTTCCATTTGTGCCATATCATAAGTGGCCAGGAGTTCGCCTGCTTCCACTGCATCTCCCGCCGCCACATTCACAGATTCCAGTATACCGCTCACCGGGGCAAAGATCACGCTTACCTCCTCGCTTTTCACTGTGCCATTGGTGCTGATGCTCTCCTGGAGATCCCCCCTGACCGCATTGGCCGTGGTCACTACAGCACCTGCGCTGCCGCCGGAAGAGCAGGCGACCACCCTGACTATAACAAACAGCACAATGACCACTGCAATAATAATCGGCGCCTTCTTTCTCTTTTTCTTAGGTTTTGCGGTCTTGATCTCTGTGCCCGGCTCCACTGCGCCGGCCTCCCCGTGCTTATTTTTCCTTTTCATACTCCCCGCCCTTTCTAATTTCATTGCAGCCCTTAATTGGCGCTGACGGCAATCCTTTGCGTCATCGCCTTACCCATCATCCCAAGGCTGTTCCCCGTCATTTCACTGTCGGCTCCCGTAGTGTCCGCTTCAATGTGTCCATCCCTGATCTTGATCACGCGCTTTGCCTTGGCGGCGATATCGTTGTCGTGGGTGATCAGGATAACGGTTCTGCCCTCTTCATATAGTTCCCTGAGGATCCCCATGATTTCCTGTGTGGAGTGGGAATCCAGATTACCTGTGGGCTCATCCGCGAGGATAATGGGCGGCGCCTGCGCAATCGCCCTAGCAATTGCCACCCTCTGCTGCTGTCCGCCGGACATTTCAGCAGGCTTATGATCCATGCGGTGCTCCAATCCTACCTTTTCCAACGCTTTCCTTGCCAGTTCCATACGCTGCGCCTTGCCCACTCCCCTGTAGATCAGGGGCAGTTCCACATTTTCAATGGCCGTCAGGTTAGGGATCAGGTTAAACCCCTGAAAAATGAAACCGATCTCCCTGTTCCTGATATCGGAAAGTTCATCATCATCCAGTTCCGAAACGTTCTGCCCGTGCAGCCGATACAGACCGCTGGTAGGCACATCCAGGCACCCCAGCATATTCATCAGCGTGGATTTCCCACTGCCGGACTG
>CANDMD010000291.1 GCA_947385725.1 uncultured Lachnospiraceae bacterium
GGCCAACATGGCGGTACAGTTCGCTGTCTGCAAGCCCGGCGATACCATTATGGGTATGAACCTGGATCACGGCGGACATCTGACACACGGAAGCCCGGTGAACATGTCCGGCAAGTACTTCCATATTGTCCCTTACGGTGTCAATGACGATGGGTTTATCGATTATGACAGGCTGCGTGAGATCGCGCTGGAGGCGAAGCCTAAAATGATCATAGCAGGCGCTTCCGCTTATGCCCGTACCATAGATTTCAAGAAATTCCGCGAGGTTGCCGATGAGGTGGGCGCTGTCCTCATGGTGGATATGGCCCATATCGCGGGACTGGTTGCCGCGGGACTTCATCCGAGCCCTATCCCGTACGCGGACGTCACCACCACCACCACCCACAAGACCCTGCGCGGTCCCAGGGGCGGCATGATTCTCTCCAGCAATGCGGTAAATGAGAAATATAACTTTAACAAGGCCATATTCCCCGGTATCCAGGGAGGTCCCCTGATGCATGTGATCGCAGCCAAGGCGGTATGCTTCAAAGAGGCTCTGAGCGATGAATTCAAGGTATACCAGCAGCATATCATCGATAACGCCCAGGCGTTGTGCAAAGGTCTGCTTGCCAGGGATATCAGGATCGTATCCGGAGGCACGGACAATCATCTGATGCTGGTGGACCTGACCAATTACGGGCTCACCGGAAAGGCTGTGGAGAAGCTGCTGGACGCTGCCCACATCACCTGTAATAAGAATACTATTCCAAACGATCCCCAGTCCCCTTTTGTGACCAGCGGCATCCGTCTCGGTACGCCCGCGGTTACTTCCAGGGGCATGAATGCACAGGATATGGACAGGATTGCGGAGGCGATTGCCATGGTGATCAAGGAGGGCGAAGAAAAGATTCCCGAGGCACGCGCCATTGTCCAGACATTGACAGACAAGTATCCTCTGGAGTAGAATGGAAGCTTGACTGAAATGTACCGTAATGGTACCACACATCTGATTACGCAGGAGGCAGCAGAATGGCGCAGGAGAGAGATCAGCGGATGGCCATGAAGTCCATCTACATTATGAACGGCTTTTTGCTGACGGTGCATTCATGTTTGTTTGTGTTTTTCTTGATATTAAATGTTAACCTGATGACCTATGTGAATGTGGTCAGTGTCATATTTTATGCGGCTGGGTTCCTTATGCTGAAAGCGGGCAGGATTACTTCCTACATCCTGGCGGTGTATTTTGAGATCATGATCCATATGTTCCTTGCAGTGGTGAGCATGGGCTGGGACTGCGGCTTTCAGCTGTATTTCATATGCAGTATAGCCATTGTGTTCTATGCCGATTACTTTTCGGTGCGTCTGGGACATACTCACATCCAGGGGGCAGTCCTGAGCATTGGATGTGCGGCCACGTATTTTGCCACCTATGCCTTAACCCGTTCCCATCCGCCCTTCTATGCGATAGACGGGCGGATCATGACTGCGGGGCATGTGATCAATGCGCTGGTGGTTTTCGTATTCTGTACGCTGTTCTTCCGAATGCTTGCCCACAGTGCGCTTTACTATGAGGTGGAATTGGCACAGCAGGCGAATTACGATAAGCTGACAGGCCTTGCGAACAGACGTCATCTGCTGGAGTACCTGAAAAAGGAGCACGAGGGGAAGTTGCTGCTGGAACAGTGGGTTGCCATCATGGACATAGACGATTTCAAGAAAGTAAATGATGTATACGGACACAACTGCGGAGACTATGTGCTACAGACCATTGCGGGAATCATCTCCAGATATAGCGGGAGTTTCAGAACCTGCCGCTGGGGCGGTGAGGAATTTCTGGTGGAGGGTCCCTGTGTCCCGGACGGGAAGCCGGATTACCGGCTTCTGGAAAACATCCGGCGGGAGGTGGAGCAGCATCAGTTCTTGTATGAACAGCAGAATCTTCACCTGACGATTACGATCGGCGTGGCTAAATACGAGGACGGTATGTCCCTGGATGAGTGGATTGATGCAGCCGACAAGAAACTCTATAAAGGTAAAAAATCCGGAAAAAACAGAATGGTCGCATAAAAAACTCTTGTACTTCCTCAATTCATGTGGTAGAATATCTTTCGTTGGCAAACAAGTGTCTGTGCAGTGAAAACATTTCCGGCTGTGCGGCTGCTCATCCAATGTCCCCTGCATTGCGGCAGACTGCATACAGTCAGGGCATTGGACTGTGACCGCACAGTCGGATACATTAACGGAATGGCACGGCAATGAATGCATATGCCGCTCATGCGGCGGAATAAGAGGAAATATGGAAGAAGCAGCAAAGTACTTTGTGGTGAGGCAGAAGGCCGTGCCGGAAGTATTGTTAAAGGTTGTCGAAGCGAAGAGGCTCTTGGAGACGGAAAAGGTAATGACCATTCAGGAAGCGGTTGATGCTGTCGGCATCAGCCGCAGTTCTTTTTATAAGTATAAGGATGATATCTTTCAGTTCCATGACAACTCCCAGGGGACGACTATCACGCTGACTTTCCAGATGGATGATGAACCGGGGCTTTTGTCGGATGTGCTGAAAATCATTGCGGAATGCCGTGCCAATATTCTGACGATCCATCAGAGCATTCCCATCAATGGAGTCGCATCCTTAAGCCTGAGTATCCAGATCCTGCAGACGACGGGTGACATTTCCGGGATGATGCTGCAGCTGGAGAGTCAGAAGGGAGTCCATCATGTGAAGATACAGGGCGAAAAGGACTTCCAGCGGGACATAATGTAATGAACGGGCCGCCGGGGCGGTAGATTGAGAGGAAAAAGACTATGGTAAAAGTTGCGGTTCTGGGATACGGCACTGTGGGAAGCGGTGTCGTGGAAGTGATCGAGAGCAATAATGAGCAGGTGAGCAGGAATGCGGGGGAGGAAATGCACGTAAAATATATCCTTGACCTGAGGGACTTCCCGGAAGACCCTTACGGGGACAGGGTGGTGCATGACGTGAACCTGATCCTGGAAGATCCGGAGGTCAGCGTTGTGTGCGAGGTCATGGGCGGCACAGGGCCGGCGTACCAGTTTACGAAGCAGGCCCTGGAAGCGGGAAAGAGCGTGTGTACCTCCAATAAGGAGCTGGTGGCGAAGCACGGCCCTGAGCTTCTCGCCATTGCCCGGACCCATAATTGCAGCTATCTGTTCGAGGCCAGCGTGGGAGGCGGCATCCCGATTATCCGCCCCATCAACAGCTCCCTGACGGCTGAGAAGATACTGTCGATCCTGGGCATTGTAAACGGAACCACCAATTATATACTGACGAAAATGGAAAACGAGGGCGCCGGCTTCGAGGAGGTATTGAAACAGGCCCAGGAGCTTGGGTACGCGGAGCGCAATCCCGAGGCGGACGTGGAGGGCCATGACGCCTGTAGGAAGCTTGCCATCCTCTCTTCCCTGATGACGGGAAAGAATGTGGATGCCGGGGCGATTTACACGGAGGGCATCACCGGGATCACCAACGCGGATTTTGCTTACGCGAAGGCTGCGGGGATGACGATCCGGCTGCTTGCCGCCGGTAAGCTGACGGAGGACGGCAGGGTGCTGGCCATGGTAGCGCCTTTTCTGCTGGATAATACCCATCCCCTGGCCATGGTGAAGGATGTGTTTAACGCCATCTTCGTCACCGGCAACATGCTGGGAGATTCCATGTACTATGGGCGCGGCGCTGGGAAGCTTCCCACTGCCAGCGCGGTGGTGTCCGACGTCATCGAGTGCGCCAGGAACCAGGGCAGGACGATCCCCTGCTTCTGGGACGGGGAGAGCGCAAAGCTGGCGGAGGTGTCCGAGACAGAGCAGAGGTACTTTGTGAGAGCCAGGGTTTCCGCCAGGGCAGAGGTGGAGGCGGCTTTTTCCGGCAGGGTCTTTGAGGCGCCGGACAGGGCGGAGGATTTCGGCTTCTTTACCGATGCCATGATAGAAAAGGATTTCAATGAAAAGTACGACGCGCTGGGCGATAAGGTCCTGGGAAGGATCCGGCTGGCATAAATGAATAAATGATATGG
>CANDMD010000292.1 GCA_947385725.1 uncultured Lachnospiraceae bacterium
GATCCTGAACTGTGACTGGAGTTCAGACGTGTGCTCTTCCGATCTGGCCAGCGCCATCAGAAGCCTTGTAGCCAGATCCTCCGCCTCTGCGGTCTTGTTCGTAAACAGCAGCCCTGTGATGGGTCTTGCCAGGACCAGCAGCCCTGCCGCGCAGGGAATGGAAATGATCATGGTAGTTTTCACAGCCAGACCGATCTTCTCCCTGGCACCATAGATGTCCCTTGCCGCAGCCAGCTGTGCCACCGAAGGAATCATTGCCGAAGCCATGGCGGAGGCAAAGGCAATGGGGATATTGGATATGGTCAAAGCCTGAGCCGAAAATATTCCCCACCTGGAATAGATGTCCACCGCCCCCAGCTCCTTTACGTCCAGATACCATTTGGTATAGACTGTGTTATTCACCGTACTGCTGAGGTTGTATACGGCTGTGCTCAGGATAAAGGGCAGCACCACAAAGGTGATCGTCCTGACCATCTCCCCGTAGGAATCCACCTGTTCATGCCTGTCCCTGGCAATCCGCCCCATGATCAGCCCACGGTTCAACCCATAAATCCCCAGCATGAACAGAAGCGCCACCAGGACACCCGCCCCGGTTCCCAAAGCGCTTCCCACCGCGCCGCTGGTAGCCCGGGTCACCTGCTCCGCCTCCGACACGGGAATCTCCATGGTTCCCATAGCCGACTGGATCAGCAGATACGCGGCTCCCACACTGACCACCGCGTTGGCAATCTGCTCCAGGATCTGGGACACGGATGTCTGGGCCATACTCCTGTGAGCCTGGAAATACCCCCTCAGTACCCCCAAAATGCCGTAAACGAAAATAGTGGGCGCAAAGGTGCGCAGCACCGGAACCGCTTCCTCCCCCACGAATAACCCTGCCCCAAAGTACAGGAACAGACTGGCCGCGCTTCCTACCACAAGCACGTAAGCCAGGGCACAATGAAACAGCCTGTGGGCATTCCTGAATTCCCTTTCCGCCAGCTTCTGGGCAATCACCTTGGAAATAGCGGAAGGAATGCTATAGGAAGATATCATCAAAATAATCGTATAATAATTATAAGCGGAATGGTAATATCCCATTCCAAGGTCTCCAACGACACGCTGTAAAGGGCTCCTGTAAAGGAGCCCTATAATCCTGCTGATAATACCGGCCGCAGCCAGTATTCCCGCCTGCATGATGAAACTGTCTTTTCTGCCGTTATTAGAAGAGTTCTTCCTGCTGCCGTTGTCTGCCATACAATCCCTATCCTATGAGCCAGTCGTACATTTCCTGATATTTCAGCGCAGATACATGCCAAGAGAAATCTGCTGCCATAGCGCGGTCTATGATCTTGTTCCACTCGCGCTTCTTATCATAATAGATATGCTCGGCATAGCGAATTGTATTCAACATTTCATGTGCATTATAATTTACAAAGCTGAATCCGGTCCCGGTATTCTCATATTCATTGTAAGGCTGCACGGTATCCTTCAGGCCGCCCGTCTCACGCACAATGGGGATCGTTCCATAGCGCAGCGCCATCAGCTGGCTCAGCCCGCAGGGCTCAAACAGGGAAGGCATCAGGAACGCGTCACAGGAAGCATATATCTTGTGGGACAGATCCTCGGAATAATAAATATTTGCAGAAATCTTATCCCCGTACTTCCAGTCAAAGTGGCGGAACATATTCTCGTAGCGCTCCTCGCCGGTTCCCAGGATCACCAGCTGCACATCATCCCGGCACAGTTCATCCATAATATAGGCGATCAGGTCAAATCCCTTCTGGTCTGTCAGGCGGGAGACGATTCCGATCATCATCTTCCTGTCGTCCTGGCACAGCCCCAGTTCCTGCTGCAGCGCACGCTTGTTTTTCACCTTTTCCTTGCGGAAATTATTGGCGTCATACTGGCGCACGATACGCTTGTCTGACTCGGGGTTAAAGTCCGTATAATCAATACCGTTCACGATGCCTCTCAGGCTGTTGCTTCTGGCGCGAAGCAGACCGTCCAGCCCTTCCCCATAGAACGGTGTCTTGATCTCCTCCGCATAAGTATTGCTGACAGTGGTCACCGCATCCGCAAATACGATCCCGCCCTTTAACAGGTTTGCATCTTTATAGGCCTCCAGCTTGTCGGGCGTAAAATAATGCCTGGGAAGCCCCGTGATATCCTGAACCGTCTTGGTATCCCATTTCCCCTGGAATTTCAGGTTGTGGATGGTGATCACCGACTTCATGTTCCGGAAAAAGTCTCCCTCATGGAAACGTTCCTTTAAGTACACAGGCACCAGTCCTGTCTGCCAGTCATGGCAATGGATCAGATCCGGCTGGAATCCCACGGCGGGAAGCGCAGACAACAGCGCCTTGGAGAAGAAGGCATATCTCTCGATCTCCCATTTTGCATCGTCGGTATACACCTTCATGCCGCTGAAATAGTATTCGTTGTCAATAAAATAATAATGAACACCGTCCTCAACAACTTCCATCACCCCGACATACTCATTTTTCCAGTTAAAATCCATGTAAAAATGAGTGACATACTGCATTTTATCCTTCCATTCCTGCTTCATGCAGGCATATTTGGGAATGATGACCCTGACATCAAAGTATTCTTTATCAATGCATTTAGGCAGGGATCCCACCACATCCGCCAAACCGCCCGTCTTGATAAAAGGTACGCCTTCTGATGCTGCAAATAATATTTTTTTCATTGTAACCCTCCACCGAAATATAGATAGTATTATTATACATCATTCCCCATTCAGTGGAAAGTATTTCTTCTCAAATTATCCTCAATTTCTGTAAGATAATCTGATCCTGTCGGCGATCAGGGCTATGAACTCCGAATTGGTGGGCTTGCCTTTTCCCGTGTCAATGGTATATCCGAACAGAGCATCCAGGGTTTCCATCCTCCCCCTGCTCCAGGCCACCTCGATGGCGTGGCGGATCGCCCTCTCTACCCTGCTGGGCGTAGTCTGAAACCGTTTTGCTATGGTGGGATAGAGAATCTTTGTGATGGAGCTGATCATACCCGGATCCTCCACCGACATCATGATCGCCTCCCGCAGATACTGGTATCCTTTGATATGTGCAGGCACACCGATCTCATGTATCATGTTGGTGACGTCCTTCTCCAGGTCACGGATGGCCTGTTCGTTCTTTTCCGCGCTCTGTATGGTGGTTTTGGCTGATTTATTCCTGGCAGAAGGAACCGTGATCATAATTTGAAATTCCTTGTCAGCATCCATCAGATCTCCCAAAATTTTGTATATTTTCTCGTTATCCTTCGCAGCGGTAATGTTCAATTGTTCCATAATGCTACCTCCAAGAATAAAAACATCTAAATTTCGTGCTTTCCCTATTATAAAAGATAAAAGATTGCCGAATCAACTCAAAGCCATCGCAGGAAAACCTTATCTTCACCAAAAAAGATGCTATTGTTTTAATTTCTCTCTGTATTTCCCTTTATTTACGGAATAATGCTATCGTTTTCTGTCGGTTTTTGAAGTAATTTTATTGCATAGGCGGTGGATTTCGTGATCATTCAGTCCCGATAGTGCCAGGCGGTTTGTTTTTTGGCAAGGGGGACGGCGCAGGGGAGGCAGGGGTACTTTCTGCGACGGCTCGATGGGCGTTCCGATGAGCCTCATGCACGTCGATGCTCGCCAGAGGGGCTCCCATCGCCGGAGTCTTATCTCCACATCTCACTCACGCCGCAGAAAGTACCCCTGCCTCCCCCGCGCCTGTTTCCTGCAAGTTTAGAAATATACTTAGCAGTTTTTGGGACATTGCGAAATTGTGGTACAATTCAGAGCCTCCTTGGACAAATTGTTAGTTTCCTTGTTATTTGGAATATACGGCATTTTTCTTGTGATTTTGTTCCCTTACAAATAGGATTGTCTGCCCTTGAATCATTACAAATTGCGGAAGGTCAGGCGACGACGTGCTGTCCTGCCCTGAGCGGACTTTGGGGGGCGTCCTTAGCGGAGATG
>CANDMD010000293.1 GCA_947385725.1 uncultured Lachnospiraceae bacterium
CATGGAAAGAAGGATTCACCCCGCCTGCCGCGTTGGTCAGAAACAGGATCTCCGCCCCCATCAGCTTCATCAGCCGGATGGGAAGCACCACATCGCTGATGGGATAGCCCTCATAAAAATGCACCCTGCCCTTCATGCACACCACCGGGATCTTTTCAATGTATCCAAAGATAAACCTGCCCGCATGTCCAGGAACCGTGGACACGGGAAATCCCTCTATCTCACTGTAGGGGATCTCCGTAACCACTTTGATCTGCTCTGCGTAATCGCCCAGCCCCGAGCCCAGTACAATGGCAGTTTTCGGCTGGAAATCCGTCTTTTCCCTCACATTGTTATAACAGGACAACAGCTTCTCGTAAACTTTGTTCATACCCATACCTCCTGTCCGGATCTCTTTAGATTCATTTCTTCACATTTCCTTAGGATTCCCTCAATCTGATGACTACAAAATCATCCCATATCTCTATGCAGTTGTATTCCGGCCACGTGGCCATATATGTGCTGCACTCCAAAGCCTCATCCATGCGGTCTATGTGGAGCTGTTCGTAATCTGCCCCCAGGGTGTGGAAGAAGCCCAGAATCCTCCTTGTGCTCCAGTAATTCTGCGGTTCCACTTCCGTATCATAGTCAAAGAAAGAACAGCCGATAATCTCCCCCTGGACACAGGCATTATTTGGTTCAAATTCCAGTTTTCCCACCACCGCCACAGGAAGCTTCCAATAATTTATCCTGTCCAGCTCCCTGATCAGCTGCCGAGCCACAGCAACATCCTGCTCATAGCGGCAGCGATCCGTATAGTACAACGCCCCCGTCATCCGCGCCTGCTCCAGGCTTCCTGCCCCGCAGACCAGTACCAGTACCGCTGCCGCAACCCCCAGGGCTTTCTCCTTTAACCCTGTCGCCTGACACAGCAGCACTATGTTCAGATAGGCCAGAAAAGCCGTCATGACAGGCAGGATCAGCTGTGACCGCACAGCAGGAATGCTTCCCATGATGATTGTCATTAAAAAAGGCATCACCATCAGCGCCAGATATAGAAACAGGAGCATCAAACGACTGCTCTTCCTCTGTTCCCGGCGCTGCCATAACAGGGTCAGAAGCAGCAGAAAGGAAGAGACACAGAGAACCCCGTAACTCCAGTGGTAAAAAATGGAACCGGCTCCCGTGAGCGTCTGTCTGATGTGATGGTAAATATTCCGCATATTGTCCACAAGGTCGATCTCCCCCCACAGGATTTGCTGCTGCAGATAATCTGAGGTGCTGAAGAACAGCTTTGTGACTGTCATATTGACCAGAAACGCCGCCATGAACAGGCTCACATAGAGTCCTGCTTTCTTCCACAAAGCCTTCGCGGAAAGAGCCTGTCCTTCCCCAAGCGCTGCCAGGCTTTGCAGGAAAAGGACCGCCGCCACCCCGAAGATATAGAGCACAACAAAAATCTGATAACTGGAAAAGGTAATGAACAACAGTACCGCCACTGCGGCAAACAAAAAGACATGTCCCCTGCGCTTCCTGTCTTCCACCCAGAGAAAGGAGAGATACAGCGCTCCCGCCGTCAGCGCGAAACACAGGCAGATCTCCATGCTCTGGAGGGAAAAGTAAAGCTGTTCCACAAGGACGGGGTGGGAAACCCACAGCAGCCCGGCCAGGATCCAGGCCGTCAGTCCGTATCTGCCCCTCCCTCCCCTGCCGCTCACATGATCCCACAGAAGCAGAAAAGCGGACACTGACAGCGTAAGCAGGATCAGGGTCATCATCCCTGTGAAATAGGGATTGAAATAATGATTGCCCAAAATATATTTTAAGAACACAAGCCCCTGGCGCCCCGTTGTCAGCCAGCCGCCATAAAAATCGTTCCCGAGATGCATCAGGTCTTCCGTATCTATCCCGATCACATTGGAATTTAATTTGGCGCTGTGCAGCAGCATCACAAACAGTCCGATCATAAGGATATGGCTGCGGTATTTCCGGATGCCCTCCGTGATATCCTTCTTTATTGCATGATTTTTTTCCGTCCTGTCCTTCAAGCCAATGCTCTCCTTAACAAAATGCCATTTATAACCAATCCCATTATACAAAAAATCATATTAAAAAGCAAATTATTTGTTTTATGAGAGATAATATGTTATGATAGATGCGGCATCACACAAATTAAAGGATCACAAATAAGGATCGCACTTACTTTATGAAGAAAAAGACACGAAATCCACTTTTACAGAACAGATATGCGCAGACATTCCTTACGGTCTGCTTTTTTGCCGTATATATCATTTTAGGTCTCTCGCTCCTGTTCCGGCAGCCCTTCGGAGACCCTCCGGACGAGTTTAACCGGTATCTGATCCCGCAGTACATCGCAGAGCACGGAACTCTTCCCAACGGCTTTGAAGAATCCATACGCATACCGGCGTATGGTTTTTCCTATGCTTTCCAGCCTATTCTGCCCTATATGATCCAGGGCTATTCCATGCGGCTGGTGGGCTGTTTTGTCCAGGATCCGGATGTTCTGTTTTACACGGCCCGCATGGTGGATTTTATTTTCGGTCTGGTCATGGCTGTGTTCCTCCTGCTTTTGAGCCGAAGGTGGTTCCGGAACCGGGCACTGCAATGGCTTTTCTGTTTTCTTGCCATGTTCATGCCCCAGAGCCTTTTCCTGCACACCTATGTCAACACCGACTCCTGCTGTATGATGTCCATCGTCATCATGCTCTATGGGCTGACATGCTGCCTGCAGGATCACTTCCGCTGCCGCTCCTGCCTGATCATGTCCCTGGGCATCATACTGTGCGCGTTATCTTATTACAATGCCTACGGCTTTATTTTGAGCTGCATCCTGCTTTTTACCGCCCATTTTCTCTCCATGCAGGGGGGACGTCCCCGTCTGGACTGGAAGCCTTTTCTGCAAAAGGGACTTTTGATCAGCGCCCTCGTGCTGTTGGGCATCGGCTGGTGGTTCATCCGGAGCTATATCCTCTACGACGGGGATTTCCTGGGGCTTCGCACCAGAAATCTTTGCAGTGAACTCTACGGCAATGAGAATATGAAGGCGGATGTTCGCATCACATACCAATCCATGGGCTATACCATACCCTCCATGCTGTTCCGTTCCGATTTTCTGGTTCTTTCCCTGAACAGCTTCATCTGCATGTACGGCCCCATGGTCGTCACTACCGCGTTATGGATCTACCGTTTTTACAAGTTCCTGTTTCTTGTGGGTGTCCTGGGAAGTATACTGCCCGTGCCGCGTCCCGGCCGGGAATCGGAAGGGATCAATTTCTCAGACCGTACCGCGCTTAACAGGTTTTTCCATGTCAATATGGTGTTCTGCATGCTGGTGCCCTTTGTGTTAAGCGTCATATACTCTTTTCACATAGACTATCAGCCTCAGGGACGGTATCTGATGCCTATTTTGATCCCGCTCTGCTACTACTGTGTCCGGGGACTGGAAAAGGGCGTATCTGTGCTCTTTGCGATGGTGCGTCGCATTCCCGCACCGGCGCGAAAAAAGGAACCTGTGAACAGCGCTCTGTCTGACCGTCTGCTCACAGGCTTATGTGTATTCCTTATCCTGCTGATCCTCTCCTCCGCCTGCATCACCATATATGGGTACGCGTTTCCCTACTACGCAGGGTTATAAAGCCGCCTGCCCCGCATCCGGCGTCAGAATCCGACGACTCATTTTCACAGGGATCAGATGATGATACATACCATGCCGCCATTGCTGTCGTTTACGATCTTCTGCATGGTATCCTGCAGCTTCATCTGGCTTTCCTCGCCAATTACCGCCACTTTTGCAGTAATTCCGTCATTTACCAGCTGTTCAATCGTTTTTCCGAAAATGTTGGTATCCCAGATGCCGTTCTCCTTTTCGGTCTGATCAATATACCGGATCAGGTCATCCGCCTGTTCCTGGGTTCCCACA
>CANDMD010000294.1 GCA_947385725.1 uncultured Lachnospiraceae bacterium
TAAATTAAAATGATAGCAGATTGCAGAAAGGGCATTGTACTTTAGGGAAAATGTGCTTTATAATCATTCCCATACAGAAAATAACAAAAAGAGAGGGGAAGAGGAATGGAATTTGTCACATTAACGAATAAAGTAAAAATGCCCATGGAAGGGTTCGGTGTGTTTCAGGTGCGGGATAAGGAGGAATGCAGGAGGTCGGTGCTGGATGCCATCCGCACCGGATACCGCCTGATTGACACGGCGGCCTCCTACACCAACGAGGATGCCGTGGGAGAAGCGGTCCGTGATGCTATCGCGGAAGGAATCTGTACCAGGGAAGAACTCTTCATCACTTCCAAGATGTGGGTGCAGGATATGGAAAGCTATGAGACGGCCAAAAGGGCTATTGACGCTTCTTTGGAAAAGTCAGGGCTGGAATACTTAGATCTCTACCTTCTGCACCAGGCCATGAAGGATTATTTCAGCGCCTGGAGGGCCATGGAGGACGCTTACAGGGAGGGGAAATTAAAGGCCATCGGAGTGTCCAATTTTTATCCCCATGTGCTGACCAACTTCTGTGAGACCGTGAAGATCAGGCCCATGGTCAACCAGGTGGAGCTGCACCCTTATTACACCCAGGAGAAGGCTTTGGAGACCATGGCCTACTATGATGTGGTGCCGGAAGCCTGGGCGCCTCTTGGAGGAGGGCGCTATAAACCTTTTGAGAATGAGATGTTAAAGGAGATCGGGGCGGCCCACGCAAAGACCGTAGGCCAGGTGATCCTGCGGTGGAATGTGCAGAGAGGCGTGGTGGTCATCCCCAAGTCCACTCATAAGGAGCGCATAGAGGAGAACTTCGACATCTGGGATTTTACCTTGAGTGAAGAGGAGATGGAGCGAATCTTTTCTCTGGACATGGGATACGTGGGTACGGCGGTGAAACATTTTGATCCGGAATTTGTCCGTATGTGCAACGGGAGGAAGATCCATGACTGATACAGGCATTGTTTTAAACAACAGGGTCACAATGCCCCGGCTGGGCTTTGGGACCATCGGCCAGACCGGAAGCCAGATTGTGGAGAATGTGGCGTTTGCCTTAAACCACGGCTATGACCTGATTGATACGGCCAACCGCTACGGCAACGAGGCGGAAGTGGGGGAGGGCTTAAAGAGATCGGGACGGAAACGGGAGGAATATTTTCTGGAGACGAAACTGGGGCCGACGTTGTATGAACAGGATCACGCTGTTGACGACACGCTGAAAAGGCTCCAGGTGGATTACATCGACCTGATGATCCTGCACCATCCGGTGAACAACTACGGGTATGCCTACAAAATGCTGGAGAAAGCTTACAGGGAGGGCAAATTGAGAGCCATCGGCCTGTCAAACTTTCCTGTGGAAAAGATAGAAGAAATCCTGGAACAGTGTGAGGTAAGGCCCATGGTCATGCAGGCGGAATGCCACCCTTACTATCCAGCAGAGCAGGTGAAGCCCTTCCTTGACGAAAACGGCATTGTGCTGCAGTCCTGGTTTCCCTTAGGGCATGGCAACGCGGATATGCTTGGGGACCCGGTGTTTCTGGCGCTGGCTGACAAGTACAAAAAGTCGCCGGCCCAGATTATCCTGCGGTGGCATATGCAGATGGGACTGGGAGCGGTTCCGGGCAGCAGGTCTAAGGAACATATAGAGGAAAACGGGAATCTGTTTGATTTCGCGCTCCTGAAGGAGGAGATGGAACAGATTGCCGGCGTCAACAAACACAGGCCGTTCTATCAGGTGACGGCGGAGTCTCTGGAGAGAATGGCAACGACAAAATGCAGGTTTGAAGAGGAATGAGAAAATTGCCGGAGTAAATCCTACAGCGAGGCGAACAGCGCCGAGAATTCTTTCTTTTTATCATTCCTGCACACAAGATAATAGGTCACGGATGCCTCCTCGTCTGAGATGGGGACTGTCACACGGCCGGAGGCTGTTTCAATGTATTTTTCCGAGAGATCCGTGATAAAGGAAGGCAGGGTGGAAGACTCCACCAGTTCGTTGAAACTGAAACGGTCATACTGGGTGAGAAAACGGGAATCCGGCATTTTTTCCCTGTGGAGAAGGTCCCAGAAACCGATGTCAGACATGAGGAGCATATTTTCTCCGTTCATCTCCTGAAAGGACAGGCTCTTTCGCCTGGCGTACTTGTGGCCTTTGGGCAGGGAGAAGGAGAGCTTCTCCCTGCCGCATTCTTTTACATAATAGAGGCCGTCCTTAGGCTGTCTATGGACCACTGCCAGATGGTACACGTGATTTTCCAGGTCTTTTAACAGCCGCTCTTCGTCCTTCAGTTCGGTCTGCAGGGTCATATGGGGATAAAGGTTGGAGATCAGCGGTGTAAGGAGCCAGGCCGGGGCGGGAGCGCACAGACCCAGAGTGATGGTGCGGTTCCTTCTGTCATAGTCTCTGGCCTTTGCCACCAGCAGGTCCGCGTCTTCCAGAAGTTTCTTTGTAAGCTCCAGCACATACATTCCGTTTTCATTCAGTTCCAGCCTGTTTTTCTGGCGCAGAAAGAGGGAGATGCCCAAATCTTCCTCCAGCTTTTTCATATTGCGGCTTAAGGCGGGTTGGGAGAGATGGAGCGTTTCGGAGGCTTCCGACAGTGTTCCGGCCTTTGCGAAGGCCAGGAACTGCCGAAGTTCATAGAGTTCGATCATGGCAGGTCCTTTCAGTATAAATAGAATTTATAATTGTATTCCTTATCGACATTGTACTTTATTGGAAATATCCGTTATAATACCAACAGAGGCAAAGGAAAATGGTATGAGAGCAACGAATCAAAGTATCAGTTATGATCATAGCAGAAAGGGACAAGATTTTCAATAGCAAAGGGGCTTTGGGGCGTGAGAATTTATTGACAGATACAGGAGGGAGAAGGATATGGTATTTTATTTTACGGGTACAGGCAACAGCCTGTATGTGGCAAAGCAGTTAGAGGAAAAACGAATCAGTATTCCCCAGGCAATCCATGAGGAGGAACTGGTTTTTGAAGGGGATACCATTGGGGTGGTCTGCCCCCTGTACGGCCATGAGATGCCTGCCATGGTGAAGGAATTTTTGAGGAGAGCCGTGTTTCGGACGGAGTATTTTTACCTGGTCCTGACTTATGGAAAGAGGCATGGGGGAGGGGCGGAGCTTGCTAAAGAGTTTTTGGATTCCTGCCAAAGACAAGCGGATTATATCAACACCATTATTATGGTGGATAATTACCTGCCGGGGTTTGACATGGAGGAGCAGCTGGCCATCAATCCGGAGAAGAAGGTGGAGGAACACATAGAGGCCATCCGGCGGGATATTGCCGCCAGGAAGCGCTTTATACAGCCGGCAACGGAGGAGGACCGGGGATGGCACAGGGCTTTTATAGAGAGAACGGCAGGAGAACCGGAAAAACTCTGGAAAAATCTTTATGAGGTGACCGGGGATTGTATCGGCTGCGGGGTCTGTACCAGAGTCTGTCCCGGGGGCTGTATCCGTGTGGAGAATCAGAAAGCTGTGAATACGGGAGAAAACTGCCAGGTATGCATGGCATGTATCCACCACTGTCCAAAGAATGCTATCCGGCTGACCATTCCGGAAAAGAATCCGGACAAACGTTATCATAACGAATTCATCCGCCTGACGGAGATTGTGGAGGCAAACAATCAGCATAGGGGGTGAAAAATTTTCGGAGTTTAGAAATAGTTTATCAAATTGTTAGACATTTGTTAGGAATATCTGGTAAACTGTTTCTTATTAATACTGCTGAAAGATCAAGAATGCAAAGGAGTGCCTGCCTTATGTATAATCCACAGCTGGACACATTTCTCCATGTGGCGGACGCAGGCAGCTTTAACAAAGCTGCCGAGGAATCCTATATTACCCCTACTGCGGTCATCAAACAGATCAA
>CANDMD010000295.1 GCA_947385725.1 uncultured Lachnospiraceae bacterium
GATCCTGAACTGTGACTGGAGTTCAGACGTGTGCTCTTCCGATCTTGTATTTCCAAAACGGTGTTTTGAGGTGGAGAGGATACTGGCGGACACTTTAAAAGCCACGGTAATGACAGGGAAGGTGCTGGAGACAAAGCAGGAAACGGTCCGGCTGCACCTGGAGATAGACGATGGGCAGCCGGCGGATACTGCCTATGATTTCCCGTGGAAGCCAATTACCGGGAATATGCTGTACTGTATGCCTGAGAAAGGGACAAAGGCGGCGCTGTATTTTGCGGAAGATGAGGAGGGCAGCGGGGCGGTTATATACAATGTGCGGGAAAATGGCGAGGAATGTAGTGAAACGGCAGATTGTAATGACAGGTATTTTACATCTGTCCACAATAAAAGAATGTACCTGAAGCCGTCGGAAGCGGGTTTCCTCAACATGGCAGGCCGGAATGCAGAGATGATGTTAAAAGACGGTTCCTTCGTCCAGGTAAAGAGCAGTCATCAGATATCCATCCTGGCGGAAGGGCAGGTGAAACTGAAGGGCAGGAAGCTCCATATCACCGCGCCCAAGGAAGCCACCCTTGTGAAGAGGGATATCCTGTCCCCTACAGTCATCAATCTGTGTAATGCCTTTGACGCCATCGGAGCCACGGGGAATTTTACAGCCGTACCTGAGACAGTCGGAAAAAAGAGGAAGAAAGCCGCAGGCGGACAGGAACTCGAAAAATATTCAATGGATGGGCTTGTGGAAGATGTGCTGTCCAATATTCCGGCGGACAATATGGGCAGCCCGGTCATGGAAGCAGTGGCGGCAAGCATGCCCGTGGTCAGCAGATAAACCAACCGAGGGTTTTGGGTTGTAGTATAGAAAAGGGGATTTATATGAGCGAAAGTGTTAAAATAGGCGGGATCAGGAAAAATCCGGCAATTGATAAGTTAAATACAATGGATTCCGCGGAAATAAAAGCCATGGCAAGAAAGAAAATGGAAAAGCTTCTGCAGGCGGATGAATTTGCACGGAGTGAAATCTGTACGAGGCAGGTTCCCGTAAACTTTGACAAAATGGGGAAAAAGTCTGTGTAAGTATACTGGATGGCCGGTGAAACGGGAAGGAGGCAGGGAATGAACCGTCAGGAAAATGCAGAGGATCAGGAGAAAGAAAATACACAGGGGATCTGCTGTCTGGAAGGGCAGATACAGATACAGCTGCCCTGGGGATGGGGCAGGATGCCGGATGAGACAGTGGCAGTGAAATTCCCATACAGGAAACATCCCCAGGACGTCTATGCGGATCCGGAGGCAGGCAGGATGCTTACACTGAATCTGCTGGAGAAGCCCTTGCAGGAGAAACAGGTCTATCCTGCAATATGGGAAATGCAGAGAATACTCAGCCATCTGTATCCGGAGAGTATCCGGGAGACGGCCAGACTGATCAGAAGCGGCGAGGGCACGGCAGGATATTTCCTGTTTACCACAGGCGGAATAGACCATGATACCTGTCATGCCATGTTTCTGCTGCCTGTCTATGGAAGGATGCTGATGGGAGGGTTTCATTTCCCGGAGGGACAGAACGAGGAAAATAAGGCGGTTTTTCACAGAATATTGGGGAGTATACAGACTGTCAGTGCATCGTTATCCGGAAATTAATGCCGTGATGTATTGGAGGAACAAAGGAGGAAGGGTCGAAACACCATGGATGGGACAGAATATGCGGACAGGATGATACTGGCGCTCAGGGCGAAATATGAGGAGGATCAGACCAAAGATCAGAACGTAGAAGAAGAGATTGTGGTCGGAGCCCGGAAACTGCCGCTTTACAGGGACATGTTGTTTGAAGGGAAATGCTCTATTTTGCTGCCAGACACAATGACAGATATGGGAGAAACGGAGAAGGCCGTTGTCTACCGGAATGCGAAAAGACCGCAGATCGTTAAGACAGACCGGGAGGCCGGCATTTCCATGACATTCAGCCTGGCGCCTGTGGAGGAGATCCCGGAAAGCATTTCCTTACAGCGGGACAGGATACGCAGCGATATGAAAAAAATATGGAAACAGAATGTATTTTATGACCAGGGAGAAATCAGGGCGGAGGGATTTCCGGTAGCGTGGATGGACTACAGGGCATTTTGCCTGGACAGCAGTCTGTACTGCCTGCTCTTCCTGTTCCCGGTGGAAGGAAAGATGGTGCTGGGGAACTTTCACTGTGGCTTTCCGCAGTACGATATATGGAAACCGGCAGTATTAAAACTGCTTGCAACCGTGCGGAGGACGGAACCGGAATAAAAACGCAACAGTTGGGACAGGGCGCTGGACTGTCACATAAAAACAGCATATGCCTGGTGCAGGCCGGGCAGAAACAGGAGGAAAACAAATGAGAGAATATCAGATTAAAACAGAGCCGTTTGAGTTTATTGCATTACAGGAACTGAAGATAGAACGGAAAACAAACGAGCATGCCAAAGCAGAAATAACCATGCGTATCAGGGATGACAGGCAGGAGCAGTATATGGGTATCCTGTCCAGTGAAACATGGGTGAAGGTCATAGGGGCAGGAGAACAGGGCGGTAAGGAAGCGGACGTAAACACGGTTCTGTTCCATGGCCTTGTCACGGGCTTTGCATTCAGCCGCGACGGATACGAGACGCTGCTAAGACTGGAGCTTACAAGCGGTACAATCTTAATGGACTTAAAGCCGCATTTCCGAGTATTCCAAAACAGGGAATCCACATGCGCTGGAATTTATAAACAGCTGACAGCCGCTTATCCGGATGGGAAGGCTGAATGCCTGGAGGGCAGCGGGGACAGGACGGAAGGTGTCCTGATCCAGTACAGGGAAACCGACTGGGAATTCCTGAAACGAATTGCCGCAAGGACAGGACATTATTTCATGCCGGACGCTGTGAAAAAAGGGGTAAGATATTCCGTTGGCCTGCCCGCAGGGACAAATCGGGAGATACCGTCGGACAAGTTAAGCATGAAGTTTGACATGGGAGAGTATCTGGAAAAATCCCGTAATGGCATGGCGTCCTTGCAGGCGGCGGATATGCAGGAACTGGTCTTTACGGACAGGGAAATCTACCAGATCGGGGACAGCGTTTCTTTTGGGGGAAAAGATTTTTTTATCCATCGGATTCGGACGGAATATGACAGGGGAGAATGCAGCCATACTTATTTCCTGAGAACCTTGGAAGCGCTGAGGGTTCTTCCTGTGGTGCATGGCGGAGTGACGGGATGCTCTTTTGACGCCACGGTAACGGCAGTGCAGAAGGACAAGGTACAGGTAGAAATCGAGGGAGACGAATGGAAGGCTGCGGACGGAAAGAAGTGGTTCTTGTATTCCACGGTGTACTCTTCCGCTGATGGCACAGGCTGGTACTGTATGCCGGAGGAGGGTGACAGCGTGCGCCTGTATGTGCCGGGGAAAGAGGAAGACAGCTTCATTATCAGCGCAGTCCACAGGGAATCGGACGGCTCCAGGCAGGATCCGGACCGCAAATCCTTTAAAACCAGGTATGGTAAGGAGCTTTTGTTTACACCGGATTCTATCCTGATGACCAACAACCAGGGAATGACAGTGGAAATGAATGACAATGCGGGTATCACTATTTCCAGCGATAAGGACATCACAATAGAGGCGGCGGACACACTCACTGTATCAAGCGCTAACGCCTCCCTGTTGCTTGCCGCAGAGGATATCCTACAGGTAAAGCAGGGCGGCACCACCATGACGCTGGATGACGACATCTATTTTACAGGCGGGGAATTCAGGATACAGTAGGAGAGGAAGGGGATTATGGACAGAGTAAATTTGGATTCAATACCAGAATATGAACAGCAATATCCGCAGCATACGCAGTCTGCGGCAGATAGAAGATCGGCTTATTATGTTGCGCTGGAGGTAC
>CANDMD010000296.1 GCA_947385725.1 uncultured Lachnospiraceae bacterium
AGATCCTGAACTGTGACTGGAGTTCAGACGTGTGCTCTTCCGATCTTTGTCATAAAAAAGCCAGAGGCAATTAAAATACTTTTCACATCAGGCACCCTTGTCATATTTTGCCACATCCACATGCTGGATCGTACCCGCAAGTCCATTTTCATACAGGAAGACACCTGTGCTGCGGATCACGCCCTGCGTCCTGCCTTCCTGTCCCTGCAAGGTAAAGTCTGTGGCCGCCTTCTGCAGGCAGATCGCACCGACTCCCTTATCCGCGAGCCGATAGAGCACATCCTTTCCGTTCTCGTCCTTGCACCATATCTTCAGCTTATCCCAGATCGCGTCATTTTCATCGATCCATCCGTTTCCGTCCTCGTCATATTTCGCCAGATCCGCGAAGCCGTCCCCGCTCTGTGTGCCGAAAAGCTCACTCCCGTCGTTAATGACGCCGTCCCCGTTCCTGTCCAGGGCCAGATAACCACTCCCCTTGCCCAGCCGGGAGATTTCATCCTTCTCCCCGTCCGCGTCAATATCAAAATAAAAAGTCTGGTCTTCCACATCCGTCACATCGCCGTCCAAATTTATGACAAGCGGATCACAGAGCGTAAATCTGGCGAGCTGCAGATCCTCTGTAAAACGGCTCTGGAAATCCCTGCTCATCCCCACATTGACATTGAAGCTTATCTCCCTTCCGTCCGCAGTCTTCACCGTTCCCGCCGTAGAAAATGTGGTGCGTTCGCTTTCGGTGTGGATCGTTTCATGGCTATAATTCAATACCCGCATATTGACGGAAGAACTTTTCAGCTGCAGGACTTCACCTGTTTTGGGGGCGGTGGGAGTCTGCTGCAGGATTTCTTCGGTCTCATTGCCGGAAGAACTTCCATAGCTGTTTTCCTGCCCCCAGCTGCCCAGCCTGTTCCTTCTATAGGCAAACAGCAGATCAAAGATATACCGTACCGTCCTTTGGCGGATTTGATCCAGTGTCTGGCTCTCCCTGCTGCGTACTCTGATTTTCGCCGTGGAAACCTGCATGCGCCCCTGCCAATCGTTCAATGAGGCTGGCTGATTTCCTGTTTTGTTCTGTTCCGAGGTCCCGCTCTCTTCCGTATTCTCCGTTCCCGGTTTTGCTCCGTTCTGATCCGCTGTCTGTAGTTCATCCTCACTGCCGGTATACCGGGATACCACATACCGTCTTATGTTCAGAGTAGATTCCCGATAATTTCTTGTGGATTCCATTCCCACTGCGCTGGAATCAATTTTCAATCTCTGTTCTCTCCTTTATGTCCACCCGTTCATGCCTGCGATAACAGTTCATCTTCCCTGATGCCGCTGCCGCCGCAATGCTGAACTCTCCCATGACGTCCTTCCTGTCCCTCATAAAAAGGAATGGCATTCACACGTGAAAATCCCTTTCCCGTACAAATACCATCCGTGGTGTCCATTCTTTACTTGGATATCAGTCGGCCTAACCCATATCCTGTAATAATATTATCGGCACACTTCTTATTTAATTTATACTCACAGCCGAAAACATTTGCCAGATTAAAAGCACAGCGCAATCCTATTTCTTCTCAGGGAAAGGGATCACATTTCCCCCCTGCTGCTTCGCCGCCTGCTGTTTCGCCGCCGCTACCCTTACCGCCATGATATTGGCCACCATCTCCTTCGGCACAATGATGTTGCAGCCTGCCGGATTGATCACAAACCCCAGCGCCTGTGTGGTACTTCCGTCTCCGTTTTTATGGAACAGCATTGCCACATAATCATCAAATTTCAGCGCAAACGTAGGAAGCGGCCTGGTCTTCTCCTGCCATTTTTCATACTCTGACGCATCCGTGAACGCCATGAAAAATTTCTTTCCGTCCGGTGCGGAAAGCATGGGGAACTGTATTTTACTGTTTCCCGTAATGGTAAGCTTTCCTTCCGCGTTTTCCACAGGCTCCGGATCAATCAGGGCAGGAGCGATAAAGCTGGACTTTGTCATTTCCGCCACAAACATATTGCGGTGCTCCGGCGTATCCTCTGCCTTCAACAATTCAATGGTTCCCACCAGCATAGGATTGGATACAGGTTTATTAAATTCCATATTTCCTCTCATTCCGCCGCCGCATGGCGGCATAAACAATTCACAAAACTGTAGAAAGAATCACCCAGGCAATTTCTCAAAGCGAAACGTTTGGCCTTAAACACGGTTATAATTGATCAGGCAGCCTCGCAAAATAATCTGTCTTTCCTCGTCCGTCAATTCGCCCAGCTTCAGGCAGAATTCTTCCAGAGCGCCATCCTTCACCACATATGCGACAATATTGTCATTTTTCTCTTCCACCGCTTTCTTAATGCCGGGAATAAACAGGTAATCCAGGTTCTGGAAGGGCAGTTCGCCCTCTTTGATCAGGAAGGGCAGCATTCCCCAGTTGATCAGGTTAGAGCGGTAGCGCTTTGTGGCATACTCGTTGGCTATATTCGCCCATCCCCCCAGTACCTTCTGGCAGGATGCCGCCTGCTCCCGGGCGGAACCGTCGCCTGGCTTCACCGCGAAAATGGTGGAGCCAAAACCCGTATTCGTGTGGCTCACCTCCGGGAACTTCTCTTTAATGGGGTTCATCACATCCTTGATGGCGGGCAGTACATGGCAGGGATGCCCTCCCTTCATGCGCTCCTCCTCCAGGGCATGGATCGCCTTGGCGCGGCTCACATACTCGGGATCCTTGCGGCTTAAAGCGAACTCCGCCAGACCCAGGGGATTGGAACGGTAGGACGATGTCTCGCCGGAGGGAATCAGTTCATCTGTGGTGGTGACGGGATCATGAATCTCGCTGACCACCTGCAACACCAGATTCTCCGGCAGTTCGCCCATGGCAGGCCAGTCCTTGATATTGGGTCCAAACTGGATCTCCGTGTCAGGATCCGCCACACCTTTCGAATCAAATACTCGGTTGGCATAAATATTGCTGTCAAAATGGTACTTGTATTTACCGATCTCCCCGTCAAAGTCAGTGGCGGGAGTCAGTACCCCCTTGTTCGCCGCAGTGGCCGCGATAGACCGGGCATCCATCAGCGCAACGGAAGAGATCTGCCCGTTCTGCAGCTTGCTTCCCTCACGGTTGGGGAAGTTTCTGGTGGAATGGCGGATGCTGAAAGCATTGTTGGCAGGCGTATCCCCCGCGCCAAAGCAGGGGCCGCAGAATGCCGTCTTCATGACAGCGCCGGTCTCCATCAGTGTGGCAGCACAGCCATTCTTCACCAGTTCCATATAAACAGGCATGGAAGCGGGATATACGCTGAGCGTAAATCCGTCAGAGCCGATATATCTTCCCTTCATGATATCGGCAGCGGCACAGATATTCTCAAAACCGCCCCCTGCACAGCCAGCGATAATGCCCTGATCCACCATGAACTTACCGTTCCTTACTTTATCTTTCAGGTGAAACTCCACCGCGCCATCCAGGCTGACCTGGGCGCGCTTTTCCGTCTCGTCCAGAATCTCCATGAGGTTGGCGTTCAGCTCCTCAATGGTATAGGTATTGCTGGGATGGAACGGCATTGCGATCATCGGGCGCACCTTGGACAGATCCACCTGGATCATGCCGTCATAGTAAGCTGTCTGACCGGGATTCAATTCCTTATAATCCGCCTTCCTGCCATGGATCTCATAAAATTCCTCTATCACGCCATCCGTCTTCCAGATGGAGGACAGACAGGTGGTTTCTGTGGTCATGACGTCAATGCCGATACGGAAATCAGCGCTTAAGGATGCCACGCCGGGACCCACGAATTCCATCACCTGATTCTTCACATAACCGTTCTTAAAGACTGCACCTATAATGGCAAGCGCCACGTCCTGGGGGCCAACGCCCTTTACGGGTGCGCCCGTCAGGTATACG
>CANDMD010000297.1 GCA_947385725.1 uncultured Lachnospiraceae bacterium
CCGCTCCCGCAGCTTCCGGACCTGCTCCCGCAGTTCCTCCTCCGTGGTCCGCCTGCCCATGCGTTTCAGCACCGGGTCGGAAGCGTGCTGAATGGGAATGTCCAGATAATGGCACACCTTGGGTTCTGTGGCAACCGCTTCTATCAATTCCTCCGTAATCTCCTCCGGGTAACAGTACAGAAGCCTGATCCAGTAAATGCCGCTTATCTGTGCCAGTTTACGGAGCAGTTCAGGCAGGCATTTTTTCCCGTACAGATCCACACCGTAGAGCGTGGTCTCCTGTGCCACCAGGATCAGTTCCTTCACCCCCTGCCCTGCCAGGATCTCCGCCTGGGTCTCCAGTTCCTCCATGGGAATACTTCTGTAATCTCCCCTGACTTTGGGAATGATACAATAAGTACAGCGCTTGTCGCAGCCCTCCGCAATTTTCATGTAAGCATAGTGTCCGCCGGTGGTAAGCATCCTGTCCCGGTACACCGGAGGCGAGACGTTCAGGTCGCGATAATGATCTTTCGCCTTTCCTCCCAGTGCTTCTTCCAGGGCGTCCCCGATCTCTTCGATGGCCATGGTTCCCACTACTGCGTCCACCTGAGGAATCTCCCTGCGGATCTCCTCCTGATAGCGCTGCGCCAGACAGCCCGCGGCGATCAACGCCTTCAGCTGCCCGCTGTCCTTTAATTCCGCCATTTCCAGCAGGACATTGACGCTCTCCTCCTTGGCGTCTCCGATGAAGCAGCAGGTGTTTACAATGACAGCCTCCGCCTCCGTCTCGTCATCCGTGAAGGAATATCCCCTGTCCCGCAGCATTCCCAGCATCATTTCCGTATCCGCCAGGTTCTTGTCACAGCCCAGCGATACAAACAGTATTTTCATATAACCCCCATTCGCAGCTTCACTGCGATTCAGATCCATGGGAAGAACGCCGCATCTGCGTTCTCCCGCATGAAATATAGTACTTCTCCGCGAAATGTCCCTGACATAAGCGGCCAGAAGTACTTTTCACGCTGTGTCCTCCCGTAAGATAAGGTAGCTGGAAGACCAGCTACCCTCATTTTACTCTTCGTCACTCAAAATTTTGACCGCGCCCTGATTTAATTCATCCACCGCAACAGAGAGGGGTTTCTTTCCCGCCTTATACGGCACTAGGGGATCCTCCCCTGAAATGATCTGTCTCGCTCTCTTGGAGGTCGCCATCACAATGGAATAACGGCTGTTAACCACCGGCGCTTCGCCGGGCTCTACCTCGCTGTTTACTACCTTTATCAAATCGGAATAAGATGGATGTAACATTATTGTTCTCCTTTCGCAAACGCTTTTAATTCATTTCTGATCTCTTTTATAAATGCCTCTCTTCTGACGGGCGCCCTGCGGGATGCCTCCACCAGCTGGTGCACCTCCTCCACGCAAATATCCAGATCGTCATTTACCACAATATAATCATAGGCTTCCATGCCTTCTGATTCCTCTGACGCACGGGCAAGGCGCTTTTCTATCACATCACTGCTCTCCGTTCCCCTGCTCACCAGCCTGCGCTTCAACTCTTCCGCGCTCGGCGGGGTGACAAATATCAACAGGCTTTCCGGAAACTGTTCCTTTATCTTTAAAGCGCCCTGAATCTCAATCTCCAGGATCACATTATTGCCCGCCTGCATCTGCCGTTCCACGTAAGCCCTGGGCGTGCCATAGTAATTGCCGCAGTACTGCGCGTATTCGATCAGGCCGTTCTGCCGGATGGTCTCCTCGAAACGCTCCCTGTCCGTAAAGAAATACTCCACGCCGTCCCGCTCCCCTTCCCTGGGTTTCCTGGTGGTCATGGAAATGGACAGGGCATAATTGTCGTATTTTTTCAGCAGCGCTTTCACAAGGGTTCCCTTGCCGGCTCCGGAAAAGCCCGATATCACAATCAGTATTCCCTTTTTTTCCATCATAACCCCCATGATTCAATCACCTTCATGATTCCCTTCCGCGGGATTTCATTCTCCCACATCCAGCCAAAATGCTGTTTCACTCGTCACCGTCTGCATTCTCCGCGTTATCCGTCTCCTGTCCCATGTGGACGCGGCCGGCAATCGTCTCCGGCAGCAGCGCGGAAAGCACCACCTGGCTGTTCTCCATGACCAGCACGGACTTCGTCTTGCGCCCCTGGGTGGCGTCTATGGCCATCCCCTTCTCCTTGGCGTTCTGCACCAGTCGCTTAATGGGCGCCGACTCAGGGCTTACAATGGCAATGATCTTGGATGTATTTACAATATTTCCAAATCCAATATGGATCAGCATAGCATACCTCTATTCAATATTCTGTATCTGCTCTCGTACCTTCTCAATCTCCGTCTTCAACTCAATAGCGCAGTTGGAGATCTCCAGATCGTTGGCCTTGGACAAAATGGTGTTTGCCTCCCTGTTCATCTCCTGGGCGATAAAGTCAAGCTTCCTTCCTATGGAACCGCCCTCCAGCAGTGTGTTCCTCGTAGTCTCAATATGACTGCGCAGTCTTACGATCTCCTCGTCCACACAGACCTTATCCGCAAAGATCGTGACCTCCGTCAGCAGTCTTCCTTCGTCCACAGCGGCATCGGCAAGAAGCTCCTTAACCTTGTCCTCCAGCCTTCTCCGGTATTCCGCAACGATTTCAGGGGATCTCCCGGCAATGAAATCCACCAGCTTCAGCATACCCTCCAGCTTGTCGATCAGGTCATCCCTCAGATGCTCTCCCTCCACAATTCGGGTGTCCACAAACTGCTTCGCCGCGGCCGCCACCGCTTTCTGCAGTTCCTTCCAGAGTTCTTCCTCATCCACATCCGTTTCGTCCATGGTGAGCACCTCCGGAAATTTTGACAGGGTAGAAACACGGATATCATTATCCAGCCCGAAATCCTCCGCCATCTGTTTCAGGTATTTCAGGTATTCCTCCGCTACTTCCTTATGATAGCGCACTGTGGAACAGCTCTCTGAAAAATCTTCATAGGTTATAAAAAGATCCACCTTGCCGCGGGAAATATCTTTTTTCAGTTCCGCCCGGATAGCGGCTTCGAAAATACCCAGCGCTTTCGGCATCTTGATATTCACATCCAGATACCGGTGGTTCACGGATTTCATCTCCACTGTAAACTTCCTGTTGTTCTCGACAATCTCACATCTGCCGAAGCCTGTCATGCTTTTTATCATAAGTGCTCCCATCCAGAAAAACTTCTGCCACGTCTATCATTCTACCACAAAGATTATTTTTCATCAACAAAATATTCTCAGGCATCCCACTGAGCTGTTACCTGAACCGTTCCTTTTTCTTATTGGTCAAAATAACCCCTATTCCCATATCCCCAAACTTTTGTTATACTTATCTCAGTACTGTTCAGAATCATAAGGAATGAGACAGGAGCGAGGTATCAGTGTGAAAATTGCGCAGTCTCAGCAAAGCTGAGGCCAAAGCAGCGCAGAAATGAGGATAATATGGCATTTGACGGCGTAACCATAGCAAACGTAGTATCGGAAATGAGGAAGGAACTGATCGGCGGACGGCTCTACAAGATTGCCCAGCCGGAGGAGGACGAACTGCTCCTTACCATTAAACATCCCACAGGTCAGAAACGGCTGTACATCTCGGCGGGAGCGTCCCTCCCACTGATCTATCTGACCGAACAGAACAAACCCAGCCCCATGACGGCCCCCAATTTCTGTATGCTGTTGAGAAAGCACCTGCAAAACGGGCGAATCACGGAGATTTTCCAGCCCGGGCTGGAGCGCATCGTTCATATCAGGATAGAGCATCTGGATGAGATGGGAGATCTGCGGCATAAGACCCTGGTGGCGGAGATCATGGGAAAGCACA
>CANDMD010000298.1 GCA_947385725.1 uncultured Lachnospiraceae bacterium
AAGGAGCGCATCCTGTCAAAGAATGCAGCCCCTGGCCATTATTGCTATATTTTATTCTCTCCTGTCTATGCTAACACAAAAGCCCCAGCCTTTACTTCCTCTCCGCTGTACTCCCCCGCAGAAACAGACTTGGCTCGAAGACAATCCTTTCCCTGTCAGCCTTCTCCTTCTGTTCGATCAGTTCAACCATTTTTTTTGCTACCACAACGCCCATTGCATTGCTGCTGAAGCTCCCTACGGAAGTCAGCGGTGCGTCAAGCACATCGCAGAATTGTGTGTTGTCAAAACCGATCACCGATAAATCACCAGGGATGGACACATGGTATTTCTGGGCCTCTTTATAAATGCCAAAGGCCATCTGGTCATTAAACGCGAAGATAGCAGTAACGCCCTGTCCCAGCAGATAGGGCAGCGCTTCTCCTCCGCTTCCAATGCTGTAATTTCCATAATAAACCAAATCAGGATCAAAGGCGATACCGGCCTCCTTTAACGCCGACCTATAGCCCTCAAAGCGGTCGGCAGTCACCTGCAGGTTGATATCGCCAGCCAGACAGCCGATCTTTTTATGACCGTTTTCGATTAAATGCTTTGTAGCCAGATAGCCGCCCTTGCAGTAGTCAAATTTAACGCCCACACCATATTTTTCATATAAAGGATTGTCACAGCTGACCACCGGCAGACCGGACTGCTCCAGATAATCTCCAATCCGTTTATCCAGCTCGCTCATTTTTGTGTGTGCGGATTTGTTGTAAATAATTCCATCCACGCCGCTGCTCACCAGATTTTTTATTGCAAACTCCGCATACTCCGTATCACGTACTGCTGAGGACGCCATAAGAAGATATCCGCTTTTTTGCAATTCCATATCAATCGCCATAAAATTAGCCGATATGTAGGTGTTGCTGAAATCGTCAGTGACAAAGCCGATCATCTTGCTTTTCTGGGTTGCAAGTCCTGCCGCCAGGCGATTGGGTGTATAATTCATTTTTTTAGCCAGTTTACGAATCTTTTGAATGGTTTCCGTATTCACGCGGCTGGGTTTATCCGATAACGCCAGCGAAACAGTTGCCACAGAGAAACCGCTTTCCCGCGCCAGGTCCTTTATTGTTGTTTTCATACTTATCCCACCAGTATTTTTCCTGACAAGTTCAGCTCTTATTTCCACTTTTTCTGCCAAACTGTCAGGAAAATTATACCATATTATAGTTTATTTTTCATTATTTATATAGAATCGTCATCATACTTCTTGCACCTGCTGTTAAATCCACAATCACTTCATCCTGCTTTAAAGTAAACGAAATATCCTTTTCACCTGAATTTAACACCTCTATCACCATTCCTCCATCCGGATTTTTAAAGGCTGCCGCCTCCACCTTATCCGTATACCTGCTGAGCCCCACCCGGGTGGCGCCTCTTTTGATAAACTTGGAAAAATGTCCTATGTAATAATAGGAAGGCGTTAAAGTCACTTCATCCTTTTGCGTATCCGCCATAACGGGCGCGTTACAGAAATTGCCAATATGAGTGGGACCGCCTGTTTCATCAAGCAGCAGATTCCAGTCCGTATAGGAAACCGTATGGTGATTCAGGCTGCCCATGATATCATGGGCATACCTTTCTGCAAACTCCCATTTTGCTTCCGGCACAAAACCGCTCGCGCATCCTTCGGTAAAGTGAATCGCCAGATCCGGGTACCTTCTGTTAATCAAATCAAGCGTTTCAAAATGATCCCCCGAATACCAGTGGACGCCAATCCCATACACGATCCGCCTGACTTTTTCATCCGCCATCATTTCCTGCGCCCATTCCAATGCCCTGTCTCTGTTATAATCCCAAAACAGCAGCTTTTTGTCCTGCAATCCATATTTGCACATGGCCGGATACAGATAATCCCGAATAAAAATCAATTCCTCCTTAGGAGTGAAGGTGCAGGATTCCCATTTCTGATCCGCATTGGACTCGTTCTGCACGGAAATTCCCCACAGAGGAAGTCCTCTGCCCACATAGTCCGCCATAAACCTGGCAAGCATTTCCGCCCATAAACCATAGCATTCCTTTTTCAGTTTTCCGCCTCCGTTCATCTTACCGCTTTCCTTCATCCACCCTGGAGGACTCCAGGGGGACGAAAAGAGCAGAAGATCCTGAGGGGAAATTTCCAGGGCCGCCTTTAAAAAGGGAATAATATATTCCTCATCTCTTTTAGTGGTAAAGCTCTCAAGACTTTGATCTCCCTCTTTTACATAACTGTAATTTTCCATTGCAAAATCACAGCTTTGAATAGGCGTCCTGCAGAAGTTATAGCAGATTCCTTCTTTTCCAAAATAAGCTTCCAATACCTTTTTTTGTTTTTTTCTCCCAAACGCTGCCACGTATATCCTGCCGCCTCCGTAACCGCACCTCCAAACCCCAATATCCTTTGAAAGGTTTCCCTGGGATGAACGATAAGAAGTCTGTCTTCCTGCTGATGTATGTCCTACCGGAACTGTTTCGTCTCCTGTTTTGAAAGGCGCTGCTCGGAATCTTTTTTCGTTACATATACAATAACATCTCTGCTCATATTATTCTCCATTCCGGAACGTCACAATTTTTTACACTAACTCTCCTGCGATTTTTATCTCAGTCTGACAGATTATTCCAGATAATCCACTACATTTTCAACAGTCACTGCCTGAAAAGGTACAAAAATATCTTCAATTGTGGCAGGATCCACACCATCTCTGATCTGTTTTAAAATTTCCACGCCTGCCTCAGCCTGTCCTTTTGCATCCTGCAGAACCGACATGGTCATTTCGCCGGCCTGAATCAGCTTAAGCGCATCTTCACTTCCGTCCAGTCCTACTGTTATCACGCCTTCCAGTCTGTCTGCTGCCTTTAAAGCTTCAATCGCACCAAGCACAGAATCGTCATTCTGCCCTACAATACACTGGATTTCATCATACACCTGCAGCCAGTCTTCCGTAATGGACATTCCAAGATCCTTTTTATTCTGAGAGTTCATTTCCGATACAATTTCAATATCCCCACGCGCTGCCAAAGCTGCCAAAAGTCCTTCTTTTCTGTCTACATACTGCTGATCGCTGGGGCGGTCTGTCAAATACAGAATCTGCGCATTTTCCGGAAGAACCTCACACAGATATTCTCCCTGCAGGTATCCTGCATCATAATTTTCAGAGCCTACATAAATATAAGCATCATAATTTCCTTCATCCCTCACACTGGCCAAAAATGAAATATATGGAATTCCCGCATTTTTTGCTGCTTCCACCGCAGGAATAGAACCATCCAAATCCATACTGATGGCGCTCACCACTGATGCCCCCTGGACAATAAAGTTGTCAATATTTCCATTTTGAACCGCAACGTCGCCTTTTGCATCTGTTACCAGCACTTCAAAGCCTTCCCGCTCTGCCGCTTCCTTTAAATAAGTTCTGAACTTTGCACAATAAGGATAGATATCATTGTTATTTGCAAATCCAAAAATCAGCTTTTCTCCATCCGCTGCTGCCTCAGTTGTCTCTTCCTGTCCGCTCTCTGCTGTCTCTGCTTCAGTCTCTGATGTCTCTGAAACAGTCTGGGTATTTGCCTCCTGGGTACTTTCCTTCGCATCATTTCCGGTACTGCTGCATCCTGACAATGCGCTGATTAGTAAAATTCCTCCCAAAATACATGCTGCTGCTTTTTTTCTGTTCATAATCTTTTCCTCCTGTTTTTAGTTTTCCGATTTGTTTCCTTTTGTTTGAATATCTATAATAACTGCACCTGCAATTAATATACCTTTAATAATCATCTGATACTGAGTTGAAACATTTAAAAGATTTAATAT
>CANDMD010000299.1 GCA_947385725.1 uncultured Lachnospiraceae bacterium
AAGTCTATTATACCAGATGTTAAAAATATCAACAACTTAATTTATGCCATACTAGTACTCCATCCGGTCAGGAGTTGGAGCACCAAGAACTGTTACATTTCACCCAAAACGGTCCACCCCGTCACATCGATATAGCAGTCATCGCTCCCGTATTTCGTGCCGTTCTTGGTCATGCATACGCTGTTCTCCCCAGATACGGAAATGCGCAGTATATACCTTCCATATGCCAGCTTCGGGGACAGGAACCTGAGCCCGCTGTCCGGAACGGCACTATAGAAGTCAATGCTTGCCAGAAAGACACAGTCTCCTTTTTCATTCGTAATCTCAATGTTCCCATATCCGCCATGGTTGTCCGTATTTCCAAACAATGCAATCCGCTCTCCCGTATACCCAACTGAAATCCCCCCATTCCGCACATTGGAACGAAACGCCAGGGAATGCTCCATCCGGTAATCCGACTTTACCAGTGCATCCGGAGACCATACCGGCAGATATTCCGGAATCCTCATCTCCCCATTCCCTGCCTGAATGGGCAGCAGCACCAAAGTTGCCGCCGAGGCCTGTCTCGGATAAGACCAGCGGTCCCCCATGTATACAGGAGTGTCCCCATACTGGAACACATAGGAGCATTGACTGTTATAAGTCCTGCTTCCCTCCGGACAGAACAGCCCTCTGTATTCCCATGGACCTTGCAGGTTCTTCGCCGTAAAATAGTAATTGTCATTCCGCTCCCATGATGTCTTATGGGAGAGCATCAGATAATAGATTCCCTGGGCCTTGAACATGGCCGGGGATTCCCCTCCCGGGGCGATGTTCTCCGCCACCAGTTCCACCGCTTCGGTATAGTCCTCGTCCAGTCTGTAGATATTCCCTTCATGGGTCAGCAGATATGCCGTTCCGTCCTCGTCCGTAAAAGTCCCCATGTCCCAGAACCGGATGGGCTTCCCCTGAAACAACAGCGGCCCCTGAAAAGCATATTCCCCGGTGATTTGGTCCCCCACCGCCAGGCCGATGCAGGGATCGCAGTACCGCATATCGTCCGTGTGCATCAGCATAACATACTTTCCCGTAACCCTGTTTTCCAGAACCTTCACCCGTTCCCCGACCCGGTCACGCCCCAGAAGCCCCTCCTTTAAGGGGGGCAGGACAAACCCTTCAAAGGTCCAATCCGTAAAATTCTCTGTGGAATAGCAGGAAAACCCCATATATTTGTTCACGTCATCCGTCTTGTATTCCCCGATCAAATAATACTTTCCCTCCGCCGGTACCATACAGGCCCCGTGGGCATTTACCGGATTCCCATTCTGGTCGTACCAGGGTATCCCATTGTGGATTCTTCTCTCCATCGTCTTATTCCTTTCCATATGCGCGGAATGTATTCCCCCAATCCCGCTTCATCCGCAGCGTGAAATACAACGCCCAGTCCTGGTCATTGGCATAGGGGTCAAAACAGTCCGCCTGCCTGCCGTTTACAGACGCGGGAAAAACATAGGCGCAGGAAGCCCTCCCGTCAGAATGAATCATCGGCAGCACGCCCCGCAGGGAAGCCGCAGCCCTCTTCGCGTAGGTCTCCTCCCCGGTAATCCTGTGATACAGCGCAAAACAGTTGCCTGTCAGGGCGCTCCAGTAGTGGGGGAACGTGTCCCCGTACAGCTTTCTTTTTCCAAACCAGTACCCGTCCCAGTGCCGTATGGCCACCTCATGGAGATGCCAGTCCGGCTGCATCCCGTTGAAAAGCTCCAGCACTGCAAGCTGCTCTTTCCCTGCCTCCAGATATTTCTCCTCCCTGGTGAGCAGATAGACCTGCAGCAGAATATCTGCGGCCGGCGCCACGATACTCTGTTCATAATTCACCTCCGAGGGCGGATAACTGCAGCCAACCTCCGCGATCCGGTCCGCATGGCTCCGGAAAAGCAGTTCCATGTCCTCCCGTTCCTCCCCCATTCCTGCCGCCTCCAGGGCCTGCGTCAGCAGCAGTACCGGAAGCTCGATGGGATAATGCTCCCTTCCCCCGTCCTGATAGTAATAGCGCAGAATCCTGACAGCCCTGGCCAGATATTCCTTTTTCCCGTAAAGCTGGTAGAGCTCCACATAAAATTCCGCGAACCAGGGGAGATTGTACAGCCTTCTATAACTGCCGTCCCTGCCGAAATCATTGAAGACCTCCCCAGTCCCCACATCCAAAAGTTCCCGTTCCACATAAGCCAGATACCGTCTCAGGCTTTCCTCCAGGAAAGGGATTTCACCGGCTCCGGGAGAATCCCCCTGGGCCGGAAGACTGCCGCCCGCCTCATCCTTCACAAGCTGCAGATATTCTGCAATGAGGATGCCCATCCCCACTCGTTCCCGCCCCCCGTTGTAATCGTTATTGCGGTCATAATACATGTGGCCTTCTTCATTGTCATAGGCCAGATAGGCGCCCTCCAGGCTTCCGGCGTGACAGCCTTCCCCAACGCTCCCGCCAGCATTTTCCATCATCCCGAAATGCATACCGTCTCCTGCTCCTGCGTTTTCCCCATACTGCTGCCGCTGCGCAATAAACATACACCTGCGCCGCGCCAGCTCCTCTGCCGGCTCCTTTACCAGAATACGGCACCAGGTATGGATGCCGTCCACGCAGATATGGAATACCTTTTCCCCGCTGTGCCCCGTATCCCTGTACACCAATTCATACCGCCCGTCTCTCTGCGGAATTTCCTTCCCGTCCACCACTACAGATCCGGCTTCAAACAAGGGCTTTATCGCTATACGACATTCTTCCCCCCGAAACAGCACCCAGGCAGTGGCCTCCACCCGAATAAATCTGGTAAAAGCCGAGGCCTGCCCGTAAAAGTCTTCCCTGCCCTGATGCGGAAAGAGCACAAAACAGATTTCCCTCTCCTCTCCCGGCATCAGCGCCATGGGCGATGGGTGCAGGAGAAAGCATCCCCTGTCATTACTCATTTTCCCGGTATCACGCTCCACGCTGTAGCCGCCCAGGCTTCCCCTGGTCAATACCATCCCCAGATGGGGCGCCTGTCCCCCCATCCGCAGCGCCATGATATAGCTGATCTCGCCGCCGCTGAAGATATGCGAATGACAGCGCTGCCTCATACAGACCTCGCTGCTGTCATATCTGTCCTCCAGGGGAACCGATATGCCGATATCCCGCAGGGATGTAAAGATTGGCTTGTCCGTAATATTCCTGAAGCGGATATCCGTATACACGATATCCCCTTCCCTTCTGTGGGTTACTGTGCTGTCCAGCCCCTTCGGACAGCTTACCGTCCCATACCGGTAGTCCTGGCGCAGCCAGTTCATACCATAAGGGTCATCCTGAAAAATTAGTTCCCTGATTTCCTCCGCCATTTTCCTCAACCCGTCCTCCTCGCATGTTTTCCTGTAATATTATATTACAGAAATAACGAGATGGAAAATAGAATTTTTTATTTCCTACGTTTCGTAGGACTCCAATGAAGAAATCAACGGTACGTAGGTTGTATGTCTGGGACAGTTCCTATAAAATAGTGGTTAAGGAGGTGGCGGAATGGACGCGAAAAGAATAGGTGAATGTATCTCTAAAATGCGAAAAGAAAGAAATATGAGCCAGATGCAGCTTGCCGACAGACTATATGTCACAGAAAAAGCCGTGAGCAAATGGGAATGTGGAAACGGAATCCCCGATCTTGATAATATAGGAAAGCTGGCAGAGGTTTTTGACATTTCAATCGAGGAACTGCTGACAGGCGGGGAAAAAGAGAAGCGGGAAGACATATCCCGGGAGCAGACCTTGCAGATCGGAAGAGCGTCGTGTAGGGAAAGAGTGTTCTGTTGGGTGTTG
>CANDMD010000300.1 GCA_947385725.1 uncultured Lachnospiraceae bacterium
AGTTCAGACGTGTGCTCTTCCGATCTGGTGTAGCCCAGGCTCTCCGCACGCTCCCTCTGCCCCTCAGTAATCCAGATGGCAGGCAGATGGAAGGAAGGTTCAAAGGTAGGGATCCCGGTAATCTCCTCCTCTACATAGCCGGGATTCATGGCCATATAGTGGTCAAACAGAATCTCGCCTTCACTGATCTGGATCCCTTTGATCTTTATAATATATTGGTTGGGATTCAACTGTATGTTATCGCGCAGACGGATGATAGGTACTACCGTACCCAGTTCCAGCGCGATCTGCCTTCGGATCATTACCACACGGTCCAGCAGGTCACCGCCCTGACTTACATCCGCCAGAGGAATAATTCCATATCCAAATTCCAGTTCGATGGGATCCACCTGCAGCAGACTATTCACGTTCTCAGGCTGCCTGATCTCATCCGCTGCGATCTCGTCCGTGTCAATCTCCTGCTCGATACCCGCCGTCTCCAGATTGCCTGCGATAATCCTGCCACCCACCACATACAGAAGCCCCATGCCCAGAAACAGGATCGTGTTCAGCTCGGTAACCACGCCGAGAAAGGCCAGAGTGGCGCCCACCAGGTACATTGCCTTGGGCACGCCGAAAAGCTGCCGCACAATTGCAGGGCCGAATTCCGCCTCTTTACCGCCCTTGGTGACAAGGACACCGGTGGAAAGAGAGATCAGCAGGGACGGAATCTGGCTCACCAGACCGTCACCGATGGTCAGGATTCCGTAAGTATTCAACGCTGTTCCGACATCCATGCCGCCCCGCAGCATACCCATGGCAATACCGCCGACCAGATTGATGGCTGTCAGCAGCAGACCCGCCACGGCATCCCCCTTGACATACTTTACGGCACCGTCCATGGCGCCGAAGAAGCTGGACTCCTGCTGGATCTTGTCACGTCTGATCTTTGCCTCCCTGTCGTCAATAGCGCCGGTATTCAGATCTGCATCGATTGCCATCTGCTTACCGGGCATTGCATCCAGGGTAAATCTTGCGGTCACTTCAGCCACACGCTCGGAACCTTTGTTGATCACAAGGAACTGAACCAGTATCAGGATTAGGAAAATGATCGCGCCTACGATCAGGTCTCCTCCTCCTACGAACTGCCCGAAGGTCATGACCACGTTTCCGGCCGTTCCGGTGGTGAGGATCAGCCTTGTGGATGATACGTTCATGGCAATCCTGAAAATAGTGGTAAACAAAAGAATCGTAGGGAAGTACGACAATTCCAGCACTTCCTTTGCAAACATACACACAAACAAAATGATGAAGGCAATAGAAATATTGAACGCCATGAAAACGTCAAGCAGACCGGCCGGCAGCGATACGATCAACATCATGAACGCAACCAGGATATAAATAGCCACCATGGCATCTGTCTTTTGTAATCTTACATTCATTTCCTGCACCTCCTTATATTCATAATATTACACTCCCTTTTACACTTTCCCCTGTAAGTGGTACACAAACGCCAACACCTCCGCCACCGCCTGATACAATTCCGGCGGGATAGCCTGCCCTACATCCACATTGGCATAAAGCATACGCGCCAACGGCTTGTTCTCAACAATTTCTATATGGTTTTCCTTTGCAACTTCCTTGATCCGCTGCGCCAGATAATCTTCACCTTTTGCGATTACAAGAGGGGCATCCGCCACTTCCGGGTCATATTTGATCGCCACCGCATAATGGGTGGGGTTTGTGATGACCACATCCGCCTGGGGCAGCGCCTGCATCATACGGCGCCTGGAGGCTTCCCTCATCCTGGCTTTAATCTGTCCCTTGATCTGAGGATCACCTTCCGAATTCTTATATTCATCCTTGACTTCCTGCTTGGTCATCTTCATATCATTGCTGAATTTCACCTTCTGGTAAATATAGTCCCCCAGGGCAATCAGCATATAGACCGCGGCAATCCGGATTCCCAGATCCGTCACCAATTTGGCAATGATCTGCAGCCCCTGCATCAGTGAAATATCATAGATATTCATCAGGTAGATCCACTTGTCCCTCAGGAAATTATAACACACATACGTGATCAAGCCAATCTTTAGAATGGACTTTATCAACTCCACCAGCGAATTGACGGAAATAATCTTTTTAAAACCGCTGGTCGGGTTCATATTTCTGAATTTAGGTTTCAGGGGAGCGGTCGTGGGCCTCCACTTCACCTGTGCCAGATTGCAGACAAAGGCGATCAGCACACCGATCAGTAATATCGGCGCCACAAGGATCAGTACCCGCAGCAGCATCCTCCGGAATGCCAGCCTTATATCTGCCTGGGGCATAAACCCCTGATAAAAAGTAGTAATCTCCGGAATACTATCATAAAACGCGGGAAAGAGGGAAAGCAGGCTTGTGCCCAAATATCCCACATAAAACTTTAGCACAAGAAAGAGCGCCAACAGGCTGAACCCGTTCACGATTTCCCTGCTCTTTGCCACCTGTCCTTCTTTGCGGGCATCATTCAGTTTTTTGGCTGTGGCAGGTTCAGTCTTTTCACCGCCATTGCCCTCTTTGGCAAAAAATTGCAGATCATACCGGATCATTGCATTGCTCCTACAAAGGAAACGATCACCCGTTTCATCTCGTCAAAAATAAAATCAGCTGTTCCGGGCAGAAGTCCCGCCGTCAAAAACAAAGTGGATAATCCCACTATAATCTTCAGCTGCAGGCCGATGGCAAACATATTCATCTGGGGTGACACTTTCGCCAGAACACCCAGAATGGCATTCAACAGTAATATGGTGCAGAAGATCGGCAGCACAATCCGGAACCCTATCAGGATATAGTCGCCCAGGAAACGGATCACCGACTCCACCAGCACTTCACCATGGAACACTGCACCATTTACGGGGATCAGGACAAAGCTGTCCGCCAGCGCCCCAAAGAGATAGCGGTACATTCCTGTTCCAATCAACATGAGCATAAAAATATATTGGTACAGTACACCCGTGATGCTGGTGGACTCCCTTGTGGTCGGATCCATCAGTGTAGCCATGGAAAGCCCCGTTTCCATATCCGCTATGGAACCTGCAAAATTGACAATGGAAGTACAGATTGTTGTTCCGAAACCGATCAGAAGCCCAACCATTGCCTCTTTGATCACGACAATGGTATATTCCAGCAACGTATCATAAACCACTGCATCCGCAGGTGTCAGCGACTGATATAACAGCAGTGCCGTAAACACGCTTAAACCTACACGCACCCTCGCCGGAGTATTTTTCATGCTGAAAAAGGGCGCAATGAAAACAAAACTCGCCACCCGCGTCAGGATAAGCAGGAAATATTCCAGGTCGTATGTCGAAAATGATAATTTTATCATACTAACTACTCCGTTATCCACGGGTATAGAGAACAAAACTGGACCACAGTGTGGTCATAAACTCCACTATATTATTTAACATCCAATGCCCGAAAATCATCAATGCCAGAAATATGCTTATGATCTTTGGCACAAAAGTCAGTGTCTGCTCCTGTATGGAGGTAACTGTCTGGAAAATACTGACAATCAAACCTACTGCCATGGAGATCAGCAGCACTGGCAGCGCCGTCTTTATAATCAAGAATAACGCTTCTCTGGTAATATCCGATACTGTTTCAACTGTCACGAAATTCACGCTCCCTTCTTGGCATGTGAGTTCTCATCTGGATTCAGGACTATCTTCGGACTGCTTCCCTGAAAGCTAATGGTAAAATGTATCTACCAGATTACCTATCACCAGGTTCCAGCCATCCGCCAGCACAAACAGCAATATCTTGAATGGCATGGAGA
>CANDMD010000301.1 GCA_947385725.1 uncultured Lachnospiraceae bacterium
AGATCCTGAACTGTGACTGGAGTTCAGACGTGTGCTCTTCCGATCTGCAATAACCCTTTGCCTGGGGCACCCTCTCCGGCTCATTCCAGATCCGCAGCCTGACGGAATTGACACCATATTTCCTGATCAATGCAAAAGGCTCCGTCACGGAACCGTCCCTGTCCCTTACTGTCATTCCCTCCGCCAGGTTCTGCGGCAGGGAGGAAATATCCATTCCCTTATAAAAATCCAGCATAATTTCCTCATTTCCGGCTGCCTTCATCCACGCAGCCCACTCCTATTGACTGATTCCGTCTGTTGTTCCTATTGTCTGATCCCGTTTGTGGTTCCTATTGTCTGATCCCGTTTGTTGATTTCCTCATCAGGATCTCATAGTCCACCATCATCTTTTTCTGGTAATCCCTGCCCTCCAGATAGTTGATCATCTGTCTGGCAATCATGTTTCCCACCTGCTTTGCGGACACGTTCACCGTGGTCACAGGCGGCGTAAAGCAGTCCAGATTGAGGCTGTTGTATAGGGATGCCACCGCCACATCCCTGGGAATGCGGTAGCCCTGGGACTGAAGGCTGGACATGATCTTCGTGCAGATGATATCATCGCCGCAGATGATACATTCCACTTTCTGTGCAATCACATCTCCGATCAGCGAATCCACCATGTCCGGATTCAGCATGCCGGCATAAATAAGCTGCTTTTCCGGCGAAAGGCCATTTTTCAGCAGAGCGCGCCCAAAGCCGCCGTGCCTGCTTCTGTTCACCCTGTAGTCCATATTGTCAATGATCAGGGCAAATTTACGGTATCCCCTTCCGATCAGCAGCGAGGTCAGGCTCTCTGCCGCCCCCTCGTTATCCGTGTCCACCTGTATGATATCTTCCTCACAGATACCGGTCAGCGCCACAGGAAAATCAATGTCTGTCAGGTACTGTACCGCCCTGTCGTCACTCAGGCTCCTGGTCAGTATGATGCCATCCACCTTATTTTTCTCCACCAGTGCCCGAATGCCGGAGATATCATTTGCGGTGCCGCTGGTGATCAACACGTCATAGTCCATCAAAGTGGAGGTTTCGCATATCCCCAGGATACACTCCTGGAAATAAGGGCCGCCGTTCAGATAGACGTCCGATGGCAGGATCACTCCCAGATTCCTGCTGGACTGCCTCAACCCCGCTCCGTATTCTGCATATTCTGTCCGGCTCTCCTGCTGTCTCGCAAATTCCACGATCTTTCTGCGTGTCTCGACCCCTATCCGACCCTTTCCGGACAGCGCCCTGGACACCGTGCTCTTCGAAACACCCAGCTCCCGTGCCATTTCCTCTATCGTCATATCCGCCACCTGCTTTACCGTGGTTGCAAAAAGGGCTGCCGCAGTACCGGCAGCCCTCCACAATTTCACACCTTCCGTCATGCCGACGCAGCCGGCACAAGCACTCAGTGAGACAAAAGCTACTTTTTAGATTCAACGTACTCCGCTGCCTGCTTCTCAAGTTCTGCGATAATATCGCGGATGCCTGCGGTTTCCATTGCATTCCTGAAATCCTCCAGCGCCTTGTCAACATCGGGCACAAGACCGTTGATCAGGGGATCGCAATAAGTAGGGATCACTGCGTCAACCGCCGCCATCTGTACGGTGACATTGGTGGAATCAAAGTTAAAGCCATCGTAGATATGCTCTTCCTTGATATTGCTCTCCCAGCTTGCCAGCATTGCGTCATAAGTATCATCCAGGGCTGTCCTGTCCTCTTTGTACTCGGTCCTCTTGATCTCCGCGTTCATCCAGCCCCAGTTACAGTTGGAGTCAATGCCGTAGCCTTCCGTGGTGATCACCTTGAACTGATCGTCGCCAACTGCCTCCCAGTGCTTTCCTTCGATACCGAATCTGGTCATATCGTTGATGGTAGGGTTGGTGTAGAACTCATTCAGCACCATCATTGCCCTCTCAGGATTCTGGCTGTTTACATTGATAGCCATACCGTTGTTGATGTAGGAATTAACCTTCTTAGGCTGGTTTGCCACGGGATCCATCAGGGTTACATTCCATTCGGGATGCTCCTTGTTCGCCTGCTCCGCGTAGTTCCTGCAGCTGCCCAGATTCCAGATCATGCCCGCGGTCCTGCCTGTGAGGAGACCTGTCTGCCTCTCGTCGCCGGAGCTCAGCACATCCTGCGACCAGCAGCCCGCATCTGCCAGTTCTTTCATCTGATGGCAGTAATCGGCGAAGCCTTCCCAGTCAAGGATATAGGTAAAATCCAGGTTGGAGGGATCCTGGGTGTTATACAGGATCAACTCGCCGCCCTTGGGAGCACCGCCGGTGATGGTGTAACCCTGCGCCTGGAAGTACTGATACCAGGGGCCGCCCTGACTTGCGTACTGTCCGTCCGCTCCGCATTTCTTATAAAAGTCAACCAGTTCATCCCAGCCGGTGATCTGGGAAACACCGTATTTCTCCATGAGGTCGCCGCGGACAGCGATCACATCCTGGCCAAACTCATTCTGGTAGTTGGGAACCATATATGCGGTTCCGTCAATCTTCGCCTGGCTCCATGCCACCTCGGGAACCACATCCCAGATATCGGGGGCATAAGTCTGAATAAACTCCTCCGTCAGGGGATAGAAACCGCCCATTGCCACGGTAGGCTCATAATGACCCCAGCTGGAAGCCGTGAAGATCAGGTCAAAATCCTCGCCACCGGAGAACAGCAGGGAATACTTTGTATCATGTTCACCCCATCCTAAAAATTCCACACTCACGGAGCAGTTCAGCTTCTCCTCCAATATCTTGTTGATCTCTGCATAAACCTCGTCAAAATCCGGCGTCCTGTCGCCCAGCAGATACATCTTCAAATCCACGTGCTCAGAGGTGTCAATTGCCCCCCCTGAACTGCCCGTGCTTCCCGCATTACTGCTTCCCGCAGCCGAGCCAGTGCCGGAACCGCTGTCCCCGCCGCATCCCGCCAGCAGGCCGGTTGCCATTACTGCGCTCAAGGTAAGCGCCGCCGCTTTTTTCATGCTCTTTTTCATAGTAGCCTCCTTTTTGTTTTATGTAATTTGTTTCCAGAATTACCGTTACCCGTTTTCTTTGCATTTACTGTATACCTGTCTGTATCTGTGGGAAGAATCGCCTCTTTGGCGATTCTTCCAGGCGGAACTTGGAAAATCTTTGCTTGTGCACTTTACAAGCTTAGATTTTCTTTCCGCCTTCAGCCCTTCACCGCCCCGATGGTAATACCCTGTACAAAGTATTTCTGTACAAAAGGATACGCCAGGACGATGGGGCCTGTGACAACAATGGTAAGCGCCATCTTCAATGTCTGTGTGGGCAGCGATACGGAACTGACCACTGACCCGCTGACCCCGCTGGCCAGCATTTTCTTATATCCCTCAATATTGTTGATCTGCTGATACAGGAAGTACTGCAAAGGATACTTCTCCTTGCTGTTGATATACAGCATGGCGTTATACCAGTCATTCCAGTAAGCCAGGGCAATAAACAGTCCTACCGTTGCCAGAGCCGGTTTGATCAGGGGAACCACCACCTGGACCAGTGTCCTGAACTCCCCGCACCCATCGATCTTTGCCGCATCGATCAGGGAATCGGGAATACTGCGGATATAACTCTTCATGATCAGCAGGTTATAGACCGAGAACATCAGCGGCAAAAGCATTGCCAGGTAGGAATCCGTCAGTCCCAGAGTCTGTCTGATCAGCAGGTAATAAGGAACCAGTCCTCCGCTGAACAGTGTGGTAAAGTAGAAGAAGAAGGAGAACACAT
>CANDMD010000302.1 GCA_947385725.1 uncultured Lachnospiraceae bacterium
AGATCCTGAACTGTGACTGGAGTTCAGACGTGTGCTCTTCCGATCTGCAAATATGAACGCCTCCGGGAGGGCTTCCGCGCCGGTATCAAAATGGTATGGTGCCTGTGCATCCCCTTCTGCATCCTTTACATATTCTTTGGCAGGTATCTACTCCTGCTCTTTATGGAAAGGGGATCTGCCGCCGCTCTCATGACCGGCAGGCAGTTTCTGTGGATCCTTTCCCCCTTTTATTTCGTGGTATCCGCCAAGCTGGCTGCAGATGGCATTCTCCGGGGAGTCAGCGCCATGGGGCAGTTTATGGCCGCCACCTTCACGGACCTGATCCTGCGCGTGGCTCTCGCCTTTCTCCTCTCCGGCTGGACCGGTTCCCCCATGGGCATCTGGTGCGCATGGCCCATCGGCTGGACGGTGGCCATGGCGCTCTCCGTTTTCTTTTACCACAGGAAGTGCCGGAATTTCCTATAGGATAAAAAAGGATGTACGCCGCTCAGCCTTCCCTCTCCAGGTATACCTCAAATGCCGCGTCATCACCCCGGGTCCAGGGAAGCAGGATCCCTCCGGACATGAGCGCCGCCCCTGTATAGACGGCTCCGCTCTCCCTGTCACGATAATGCGCTTCCCCGTCCAGACCCGTCAGGCGCACCCTTCTCCTCAGGGAATTGGGCACTGCCCGGAAGATAACCCCCTGCACCAGCGCCTGCTTCCGGTCTTCGGAAACCCAGGACCACGCCGACATACCGTCCGCAAAGGGATTGCTGAGCCGATAATATCTGCCGTCATGAATCAGCCTCCGGTATCCTTTATATTTTCTCACCTGCTCCGCGACCTCCGCCTTCTCCTCACCGGTCAGGCAGTTCAGGTCCAGCTCATAGCCAAAACTCCCCGCCATGGCTACGATCCCCCTGGTCTTCAGAGGAGTCGTCCTGCCGGTCTGATGGTTGGGCACGGCGGACACATGGGAGCCTACCGCAGAGACAGGGTAAAAAAAGCTGGTTCCGTATTGGATAAAACATCTTTCATAGGCGTCCGTGTCGTCACTGCACCATATCTGCGGGCAATAATAGAGCATTCCCGCATCGAATCGCCCGCCGCCGCCGCTGCAGCCTTCAAACAGTACTTCCGGGAAATCCTCCGTCAGCCTTTCCAGTAGACTGTATAAACCAAGGACATACCTGTGGGGCATCTCCATCTGGCGGGTGCCCGGAAGCCCCGCCGTGTACCAGTCGCAAATGCTCCTGTTCATGTCCCATTTCACATATTCTATATGATTCTCCTCCAAAATTTTGCTGATCACCTGATATAAATAATCCGTCACTGCCGGATTGGACAGATCAAGGATCAGCTGATACCGCCCTCTCACAGGCTCTCTTCCGGGAATCTGAATGGCCCAGTCCGGATGTTCCCTGTAAAGTCTGCTTTCCTCCGACACGGCCTCCGGCTCAAACCACAGCCCGAATTTCATTCCCATCCGATTCACCTGCGTGATCAGGTTCTGCAGACCGCCCTTTAACTTCTTCTCATTGACAAACCAGTCTCCCAGCCCGGAATTGTCGGAGTCCCTCTCCCCAAACCATCCGTCGTCCAACACCAGCATATCAATTCCCAGCTCTGACGCCTGCCTTGCTATCTCTATAATCTTCCCCTCGTCAAAATGAAAATAGGTGGCTTCCCAGTTATTGATCAGAACCGGTCTTTCCGCCAGCTTGTATTTGCCCCTGCACACATGATTCCTGATCACAGAATGGAACTGCTGTGACAGCCTGCCCATCCCTTCCGCGGAACAGGACAGGATTGCCTCCGGCGTGTAAAAACTCTCCCCGGCCTCCAACCTCCACGAAAATGTGTCCGGCTGGATCCCCATCACAAGGCGCACCTGGTTCAGCTGATCCTTCTCAATGCATGCCTGGAACCCGCCGCTGTACATCAGCGCCGCGCCGATACAGAGGCCGGCGCTTTCCGTACAGGATCTCTCACACAGGATCACCGACGGGTTCTGCTGGTGGCTTGAAGTCCCTCTTCTGCTGCCGCACTCCTGTATGCCGTGTATCAGCGGCACACGTTCCACCTGGCGCTCCATATTGTGACGTCCGTGGAAATGTACCCATTCCCAGTCGCCGGCAGGGATGTCCAGACACAGGCTGTGCGCACTGTTCACGGTCACGGCGTCCTTTCCGGCATTCACGATGACCGCGCTCCGCGTTATCACGTCAATCCGCTCCAGGACACCGTATCTTAAAGTAACCTCCACCCCGGACGCCCGGTCGCCCAGGACGATCTCCAGCGTTTCCGCCTCATCCTCCCCCGCATACACCGCGGGAAGCCCCGGGATGGAATATTTGCCCTTTGTCAGACGGTATTCCCGAAATCTGAGATCCAACGCGGTACTGCCGTCCCCGTGGGTTACAGAGACAGCGGAAACCCTGAAATCGCCCGCACCGGACGCAGCATACTCCAGGGGCAGCGTATCCAGCGAATAATCCCTTCTGTTACCCGCGTCATAAGGGCTCCCCGAAAAGCCCACATCGGGATAATCCAACAGATAGTCCATGCGGCAGCCTGTTTTTTCCCCATACCAGAGATGATACAATACACCGTATTCATCCGTCTTCATCTGGTACAATGTATTCCGGGTTTCAATAGAAAAAAAATTGTCCTTCACTTTAACCGCCATAGCTTTATTTCCTTTCGATAATTCTATATATTTTCTTCCCTATCTTACCAATTCTGCTGTTGGAATGCAATTGGAAAAATCCCACCATACCGACGCCGTCGGCACAAACATTACGTGGGAAGAATGCCAGGCGAATTCATTCCCTTAGCATTCTTCAGTGTGTATCTTAGGGAAACGCTGATCAAAGCGTTTCCCGCGCCGGATTTGCGTTGCGAAGCAACCTTCACCCCTGCAAATCCGTGCGCATCCGCCGGAGGCTCTGAGGAAGCGATGAGTTAATCAGCGCTTCCTTGGAAATTCTTAGCGGGGTATTGGAACCGCTTAGAATTTCTTTACACGCTCAGCCCTTCACCGCTCCGTTTGCCACTCCGCTCAGGATCTGCTTCTGACACACGATATAGAAGACCAGGATCGGGATCAGGGACAGGATATAGGACGCAAATGCCAGGTTATAATTGGTCCCGAACTGGCTCTGGAAATTCAGCTGCGCCAGGGGCAGCGTATTTTCCCCCGTCCCTGCCATGATCACCAATGGCGTCATCACATCGTTCCATGTGCCCAGCGCGGTCAGCACCGCAACCGTGGCATGCATGGGGCTCATCATAGGGAAAATGATCTTCCAGTAAGTGCTCCAGGCAGTAGCGCCGTCAATGCCCGCCGCTTCCTCCATCACCACCGGGATATTTTTCAGGTACCCCGTATAGAGCAGGATGTTCATGGGCATATAGAACACCAGATACAGCAGGATCACACCCAGCCTGTTACCCAGTCCCATCTGCGCCGTCTGTTTTACCAGGGGCATCATCAGGATGGAAAAGGGCACGAACATTCCGCTCACAATGTACAGATAGATGATCCTGAAACTCTTTTTCTTCGCCATACTCCTCCCGATGGCATAACCGGCCACGGAATGAACCAGGATCGACAGGCCGATGGTTCCCAGGGTGATCAGCAGGCTGTTGCCCAGGGAATGCCAGAAATCCGTTACCTCCATGGCCTGCCGGAAATTATCCAGGCTCCATTTCGCGGGCAGCGCCAGCGCCCCG
>CANDMD010000303.1 GCA_947385725.1 uncultured Lachnospiraceae bacterium
GCTGCAAGAAACGGGGCATCAAGCTTGCAACGCTGCAGAGCAGAGGGGTTGTTGACCCTCGCGGCATTCGCCAAATGGATGCTGTTGCATCCGCTTGGCTCATTGCTCGCGGGAATCAAGGGCACAGAGGTGAGAAGGCAATGTTTGGCAGGAAGCAACAGCGGAATATGGAAGACCTGACAGCCAGCCTTTCGGAACTTAAGAGCGAATCCGAACTGCGGCACAGGGCACAGGAAGAGCAGATGGCGGCGCTGGACGCACTCCGGCAGGAACTGGCCGCCTGCAGAGAGCAGATTATGCGTTCAGGGCAGGATACGGAAAGGCAGTTAAAGCGTCATTCCGAAGCGGTTGAGGACATGCTGGAGGAAAGACAGACGTTGGATACGGCGCTGGAAGGATATGAACAGCGATTGAAAGAGGACAGGGAGCGGGAGGAGAAGCTTCTCAAACTACTGTGTCGTTATCAGGAGGAATTCTGCCTGATGGAAGATAAGCTGCATCATGTGGAACAGCAATATGCATCGGACTGGCTGGAACAGATGGCGGTTTTCAGGAAGTCCCTTGTGAACGAACTTTACCAATGTGCCATGGAGGAGACCGGGAAACCGGGAGAAACTGTGGATTACCGTCTCCATGAGATCCTGGATACGGCGGATGCGGAAGATATGGCGCTGGACGGTACGGTAGCGTATTGTTACAGGCGGGGCTGTGTCTATCGTGGGAAAGTGATTGCAAAGGCACAGGTAAAGGTTTATAGGAGGAAGACGGAAGGATGAGTACGATCATTGGAATTGACCTGGGCACTTCGACTACGGAGGCGGCAGTGCTGCGTGACGGAAAACCGGAACTGATACTGAATTTTGATGGGGAGAAGGTTACGCCCTCCGTGGTGGGGATGGACGATGTGGGGAACCTGCTGGTAGGGGCGCCGGCCCTGGCCAGGCAGATCCTTTCCCCGGAAAATACGGTGCTGGAGATCAAGCGGAAAATGGGCAGCCGGGAGAAGGTGCGTCTGGGGAACACCTCCTTTACGCCGGAGGAGATCAGCGCACAGATTCTTTCCTATGTGCGAAGATTTGCGGGGAAATACCTGGAAGAAGATATTTGCCGGGCGGTGATATCCGTCCCGGCTTATTTTGATGAGATCCAGCGTCAGGCCACGGTGGAAGCCGGAAGAAAGGCAGGCTTTACCGTGGAGCGGATCTTGAATGAACCCACGGCGGCGGCCATGAGCTATGGTCTGTCCCATCTGGAGGAGGAAAGCCATATCCTTGTGTATGACCTGGGGGGAGGAACCTTTGATGTCACCCTGCTGGAGATGTTTGACGGGGTGTTGGAGGTAAAGGCCAGCAGCGGGGACAATCAGTTGGGGGGAAAGGATTTCGACCAGAAGCTGATAGGTCTTTTCCTGGACAGATTCAAGGAGAAACACGGGATCGACCTGCAAAAGGATATCCACGCCATGGCCCGGCTGAAAACCGAGGCGGTCCGGTGCAAGATTGCCTTGAGCAGTGAGGAAAGCGTCAGCGTGGCGCTTCCCCTGATCGCGGAAAAGGACGGAAAACCCCTTGCCCTGGAGGAAGAGGTGACAAGGGAGCTTTTTGAGGAACTGATCGGGGAACTTCTGGAGCGGACCCACGATCCCATCGATGTGGTTCTGGATGACGCCGGCATCTCGGTGCAGGAACTGGATATGGTCCTGCTGGTGGGCGGTTCCACCAGGATTCCCCTGGTCAAGCAGGACATTCAGGAATATCTGGGACTGGAGCCTGTGCAGGTAGTGGATCCTGATTATGCAGTGGCAGAGGGCGCGGCGATCCAGGGAGGCATCCTGAGCGGGGAACTGGATGGGGAACAGAGCCTTGTCATGACGGATGTCAACCCATATACCCTTGGGGTCCGTGCGGTGCATGGCTTCCGTGACGACTATATGAGTGTGGTGATTCCCAGGAACACTACCATTCCCGTAACCAGGACGGAGGTCTACTATACTGCCTGGGAGGGTCAGACGGTGGCGGATATTGAGGTTTACCAGGGAGAATTTCATTCCGTGGAACAGAACCACCGGCTGGGAAGCTTCCGGATAGAGGGAATCCCTGAAAATACCGCTGGGGCAGAGAAGCTGGAGGTATCCTTTTCCTATAATATGGATGGCATGCTGAAAGTGTCGGCAAGGATTGCCAGTACAGGGGAAGAGGCGGAGATCACCATAGATATGCTGGAGAAGGGAAAAGATGACCATATTGACGTGAGCGGCTGGAAGGAGGCGCCCCTGGCAGGCAGTTTCCGGACAATCATAAGGCGGAGCGAGAAATGGCTGAAAGCAAACAGTGGGGATGCGGACCAGGAGGAGATCCGGGAGATGGAGGAATACCTGTATCTTTTAAAAAGGGCTATCCTGGAAAACGATAAGGAAAAAGCCGAGGAATATGAGGATGAACTCCGGTACGGAATGAAGGAATAGGGAGAATTTACATGAAGAATGACCGTGCGGTGTTGGGTGTGTCTGCGGATGCAGACCAAAAGGAGATAAAGAAAGCATATTTTAAGCTGGTGCGGCAGTTTTCACCGGAGAAGGATCCTGAGCGGTTCCAGGAGATCCGGGGTGCTTATGAACGGCTGCAGCAGGCGGAAGTCCAGGAAAAGGAGGGAAATCTCCTGCTTACCATGGAAATGCCGGACGAGCCTTTTGCCCATAGTATGATGAAACAGATCGACAGGCTGGAGCGGCAGGGGGATTTTGAAGGAGCGGCAGCGACGGCCAAGGAAGCCGTCAGCCGATTCGGGGAATATGAGGCGTTTCTGTATGAACTGGGACGCAGCCAGCTATACAGCGGCCACAGCGGAAGTGCGGCGAAAAATTTTGAGAAGCTGGTGAAACAGTATCCCGGGAAAAACGAATATAAGCGAAATCTGGCGATCGCTTATTTCGACAGAGGCTACGGAAAAAAGGCCTTTGAGGCTTTCGAAGCGGCCTATGCCGCAGGGGTGAGGGATTCGGATTTTATTCTGCAGTATTCGATGTGCTGCAGGGACAGAAAGGAGGAGGCACGGGGAATCGAGATACTGATGGAAATGGTCAGTGGCTATGAGCCTTCGTCCAGGGAGAATATACAGGATTACCTGGAGGCTTACACAGGAATCTTTTCCCTGGATCATTTCGCTCCCAGCGAGGGTTACGGGAAGTCCCTGGCATCTTATGGCAATTTCCTGAAGACGGCCTGGAGAACGCTGAAGGAATATGACGATATGATATTGGAATTGACCTCGTTTCTGGTCATGTCCTTTCACAGGCCGGATTGTCTGCCGATATTGGAGGAAATCCTGACGCTGACGAAGAAAATTCTTCCGGAAAAAATGTTTTCCGAGGAGTGGAAATACATTTCGGAGATGCTGTTAGGGAAAAGAATCCAGGTGGACAAACGTCTGGACCGGGAATGGAACCATTGTTTTGAAATGTATATTGAGTCCAATCATACAGATGATCATTCCATTGCCCGTTTCGCGAAGCTGGAAGCAAAGCTGCTCCTGTTGGAGAGAAAGGAAGAACTTGCGCCCCAGTTCGATATTATTGAGGCGGAGTATGGGGAACTCTACGAGTGGATAAAGGAGTGCCGGGAACTGCTGCAGCAGCCC
>CANDMD010000304.1 GCA_947385725.1 uncultured Lachnospiraceae bacterium
TAATATGAACGATCAGCTGGGCCCTGGGAACCTGTCTTCCGCATTCCTCCTCCAGGCAGGCCGCCGTATCTGCAATCTCCGGCGGAAACTCCTGGATGCCCACATTGACTCCCGCTCCAACCACCACGTGCTGGATGTATTCCTGCTGCACACTCAGTTCCGTCAACATACCGCAGACCTTTTTCCCTCCGACGACAATGTCATTGGGCCATTTGATACGGGCTTCCAGACCGCAGGCCTCCCGGATCCCTTCCGCCACCGCCATTGCCATGACCAGCGTAAGCATGGACGCCTTGTCCGGTTCGAAATCCGGCTTCAGGATCAGCGTAAAATAAGCGTTGGTTCCCGCCGGACTACTCCAGCTGCGCCCTCTCCTGCCCCGCCCCGCGGTCTGCATATCCGCCACCACCAGGGCTCCCTGGGGCGCTCCCTTCTCGGCGTCCAGCTTCGCGCGGAGATTGGTGGAGTCCAGTACTTCATAATAGGTCACCGGATGCCCTGCCCATCGGGTATCCATGCGGCTTTCCAGCTCATGCTGTCCGAACACTTCTTCTTCCTGCACCAGCCGGTAGCCGCGATTCTGCACTGCCTCTATGGAGAAGCCTTCCTTTTTCAGTTGTCCTACCGCTTTCCAGACCGCCGTCCGGGAAACGTTGAAACGCCTGCAGAGTTCCTGCCCCGACACGTAATCTCCTCGCTCCCGCAAAAGCGCCAAAATTTCTGATTTCACATTTTCCTCCAACCCTACAGCGTTGCCGCCATTACCGCCTTGATCGTATGCATGCGGTTCTCCGCCTCTTCAAACACCAGCGACCGCTTCGATTCAAAGACCTCATCCGTCACTTCCATCTCCGTAACGCCGAATCTTTGTCCCATTTCCGCCCCGATTTTCGTCTTCAGGTCATGGAATGCCGGCAGACAGTGCATAAAAACAGCATTCTCACCCGCATTTTCCATAATCTTTCTGTTTACCTGATAGGGAGATAATTCCCTGATGCGCTCTGTCCAAATCTCATCCGGTTCGCCCATGGATACCCACACGTCCGTATAGACCACATCCACCCCCTTTGTCCCTTCCAGCGCATCCTCCGTCAGGGTAATGCTGCCTCCGGTCTGCGCTGCAATTTCCCTGCACTGCTCCACCAGCGCATTATCAGGGAAATATTTTGCCGTGGTGCAGGCCGTAAAATGCATACCCATTTTAGCGCATGTCACCATCAGGGAATTTCCCATATTGTAACGGGCATCCCCCATATAAGTCAGCCCGATCCCCTCCAGATGCCCGAAATGCTCACGGATTGTCAAAAGATCTGCAAGCATCTGCGTGGGATGAAACTCATTGGTCAATCCGTTCCACACAGGCACCCTGGAATACTTCGCCAGTTCCTCCACAATCTCCTGCCCAAAGCCACGGTATTCGATCCCTTCGAACATGCCCGCAAGAACCCTTGCAGTATCCGCAATGCTTTCTTTCTTCCCGATCTGGGAACTGCCGGGATCCAGATAAGTAGTTCCCATCCCCAGATCATGGGCGGCCACCTCAAAGGCACATCTGGTGCGGGTACTTGTCTTCTCAAAGATCAGCGCCACATTTTTTCCCCGCAGCGTGTCCATGGGTATCCCCTTTTTCTTCTTGTCCTTAAGTTCTGCCGCCAGATCCACCAGATATGTGATCTCCTCCGGCGTAAAATCCAATAATTTCAGAAAATCGCGTCCCTTCAAATTCATTTTCTCCATCCTGCCTTTCCCGATGCCAGCCTTTATCATAAATGCCATCATACCGATTGTTTTAATACTTTCTAATATACTTCATAATCTGTGTTTTTTCAACCCCCGCCCGATATATGATCTGCTGCTGAATGATCGTTCAGCCGCGCAATACAAAAACGCCTGTGGGAAAAGCTTCCCCACAGGCGCAGATCATGCTGTCTGTCCCATATCCGTTACCCTTTAATCCGAAAGGACAAGCGTCCTTTCAACAAATACCTGTTCAGGATCTGTGATCCCTATTCCGGCTTTTTCCGCAAAAGAAAGCCTTCTATCCATAAACTCCCTCTGTTTCTCCTGCGGCAGACATTTAAAGATATCCTCATTATCCATATCCGCCACAGGCGTTCCGGATGCCCAGTCCAGCAGCTGCGTCGCCAGCCACTCTTCCCAGAGATCGTCAAACAGACTGCGGCTGTCCGTATAGGTCACAACCTCGCTGAACCCCATCGGGAATTCATAATATTGCAGTTCCACAAAACCGTATTTCCCGGCGTCCAATACCACTATATCGTCATTCTCGTACAACTCTTTAAACGCTTCCGCTACTTTCTGACAGCTGACACTTTCCTCAGCAGTGATATACTTTTCTTCTCTTTTCACCGTTTTCACCTGTCTCTTTCGTTTAATATCCATAAACCAAATTAACATATACGCCTATAATATACCAAATACGGCATATATTTGCAAGCAAAAGAAATACTATTTCTACTTGAGTGTGACAGTTCCGCTTTTGCAGTAATTCGCATGCGCACTTAATGTGCAATCGCCCATGGACAATTGGTGAATCACTGCATGGCTGAACTGTTACACTTGAGCATTTTCACGAAGAAGAAAACAGCCGGTTTACATGAAACCAGCTGTCTGAGATATCCGGATCTCAATGATCCTGTTCTTTTCAATTTATTCGGCGGCTACTCCGCTGACAGTCTCCTTAAAAGCCGCAGCAACACTTGCAATACCCTGTAACTCGGCAGGAAGAAGGATGGTCGTCGCCTGCCCGTCGGCAACCTTTTCAAACGCTTCCAGACTCTTCATCTTGAGAACAGCCTCGTCAGCGCCGGCTTCCTTCAGCAGACGGATACCTTCTGCATTGGCCTGCTGCACCTTCAGGATCGCCTCCGCCTCACCCTCTGCCTCACGGATCATCTTCTCTTTCTCAGCCTCTGCGCGAAGGATCGCAGACTGCTTATCAGCCTCCGCGCGAAGAATCGCGGATTCCTTGGCACCCTCTGCCTCCAGAATCTTTGCCTTCTTCTCACCTTCCGCACGGGTAACCGCCTCACGTCTCTCACGCTCCGCCTTCATCTGTTTCTCCATGGCGTTCTGGATCTCTGCGGGAGGAATGATATTCTTAAGTTCCACACGATTTACCTTGATACCCCAGGGATCGGTAGCAATATCCAGAGCTGCGCGCATTTTCGTATTGATCGTCTCACGGCTGGTCAGGGTCTGATCCAGCTCCAGGTCACCGATAATATTACGAAGGGTGGTAGCCGTCAGGTTCTCAATTGCCATCATTGGATTCTCAACGCCGTAGGTAAACAGCTTGGAATCGGTAATCTGATAGAATACAACCGTATCGATCCTCATGGTGACATTATCCTTGGTGATAACCGGCTGGGGAGGGAAATCAGCTACCTGTTCCTTTAAATTTACCCGCCTAGCCACCTTGTCAATAAAAGGCATCTTTACATGAAAGCCCACAGACCAGGTTCCCTGATAAGCACCCAAGCGCTCGATGACATAAGCCTGCGCCTGCGGAACGATCTTGAAACAGGAAACAAAGATCACCAGCACTAACACTACAAGTACCGCAACTAACCATCCTAAAAAGTCCATATTTTACCTCTT
>CANDMD010000305.1 GCA_947385725.1 uncultured Lachnospiraceae bacterium
AATCCTTTTTGACATTCTTGGTGCGGAAATTTGACATTTTTGCTGCCAGCTTACATCCTGTGAATAAATGATCCCTGAAAAGGGAGGATGCCAAGGAACCCAGGTTCCTTGGCATTTATTATGAAAAAGTTATTTAGTAAACAAATAACTGTGTCTGGCGTTTCTCTGTTGTCTATGGTTAAAGTATACGTGAAATTAATGTCTAAAGAATGAGGAACAATTAAAAAAATCTTGAATGATTTATGAACAAAGTATGAATGCTTCCAATATCATGGAGGGTAATGTGAAAATTGAATTTTTCGCATGGCGCGTAAACGAGGGACTTTATGAAAAGAAGAATTTCTATAATTGGGAAATCACTTATCGGCAGATTGGCCATAAGCATACTGGCCATCTGGCTGCCTTTTTCCACGGTGGTCATAATGGGGATGGCGGTGCTGAGCAGCAGGATCACAAAGGAAACCATAGACAATCAGACAGATAAGGTGAAATATTATTCTGCCATAATCAATGCGGATATAGCCAGGGTGATACAGTCCACGAACCAGCTGTGCGCCAATAAGTTTATTGTGGATTTCACGGGAGCCTGGAAAGGCACCATGGAATCCGGGATTTACAGGCTTTATCATGATGCCTACAGTACGCTGAAGGAGTACAGGGATACGAGTATCTGTATCAACGATATTTTTATCTATCTGCCTTATGCGGGTGAGATTTTAAGCGCCAACCAAAGCGTTATCGCCGAGGATGGGATTTATCGCAGCATGCGGGAGGACTATCTGGAAAATGGGCAGAACTTTTTTCATTACGGGGATGCGCTCTACTATCTTTCCCAGAGCAGTAACGAGATGATCACAGGCATCAAGGTTTCTCTGCAGGATATCCGTTATACCCTGAGAGACTACGACAATGAGGGAAGCTATGACTATTTTTTCGTCAACGCGTCCACGAAGGAACTGCTGGACTCGGAGGACAGCATCACGGATATCGGCAGGATCATCTATGCGGGAATTGACTGGGACAGGAAAGAAGCCCAGGAGATAACGGCAGGGAGGCAGAAATATCTGGTAGACCGTATCGGCAAGGACGCCAATGGTTTTCTGATCTTAATCTATATGGATAAATCGCAGGCATACGCCAATATATACAACCTGTACAAGATGTGGGGCGGCGCGACGCTCCTGCTGCTGGCGGTTCCAGTGGTGCTGGGGCTGCGGATGCGAAGGATTATCAACAGGCCCATGGAGAAGCTGCAGAAGGCCATGCAGATGGTGGAGCAGGAAAATTACGGCTATCTGCTGGCCATGGATGAATCCAGGGAATTTAACTATGTGTTTGCCCAGTATAACCAGATGACGGAGAAGGTGAGGAATCTGATACAGGAGGTGCTGGAGAAACAGGTTCAGGTGGAACAGGCCCGCTATAAGCAGCTCCAGACGCAGATCAACCCGCATTTCCTGTTCAACAGCCTCTATATGGGCTATCGCCTGGCGCGTTCAGAAAACTGCGAGGCAGTGGGGGATCTGTGTATGTATCTGGGGGATTACTTTTCGGTGCTGACCTTTGTGTCCAATGAAAGTATTTCCATGGAATATGAATTGAAATTCGTCAATACTTACCTGAGCCTGAATCAGATGCGCTTCGGGTCGAAGCTCTCCTATGAGGTGAAGGTACAGGAGGGGCTTGAGGAGGACAGGTTGCCGCCCCTGCTGCTACAGCCTCTGATCGAGAATTCCATTTCCCACGGTTTGGAGAAATGCTCCCATCCCTGCCGGATCCGGGTGGAGATCAGGAAGAAAGCAGGACGCCTGTATTTCGGGGTGGAGGATGATTCCGATGTGATGACCAGGGAGACCATGGAAGAATTGCGCCAGGTGATAGACCGGGAGAAGATGCCGGAGAAAGGCTTCGGCCTGTGGAATATCCAGAGCAGGCTGAAAACCTGGGAGGAGGGGAACCCGGGCATCCGCATGGAGAAGGACGGGGAAATATTCCGGGTATCCTTTTCCATCCGGATAACAGTTCTTTAGGATATTGAAAGGCCGGGGATTTTCAAAGGTGTGCAGGCTGAGAGAAGGGTATGGTTGTTATATGTACAGTCTGATGATTGTGGATGACGAGGAGATAATTTTAAACGGGATAGGGGATGTGGTGAGGGCCTCCGGCCTGCCGCTCAGGACTGTCCAGACGGCGCGTTCCGCCGGGGAGGCGCTGGCGCTTCTGGCGGAAAACCCCTGTGATATCCTGCTCACCGATATTCGGATGCCGGATATGGATGGTCTGGAGATGGTGGGCAGAGCGAAGAACCTGTGGCCCGACATCCGAGTGATCTTTCTCACAGGGTATCAGGATTTCGAGTATGCAAGAGCGGCCCTGCGCCTGGACAGTGATGATTTCCTGGTGAAGCCCGCTCCGGACAAGAAGCTTCTGGAGGCCATAGAGCGTGTGATTGTAGCGCTGGACAAAGCCTGGATGGGGCGTTTTTTGTCCCATGGCGGAGAGGCTTCAAGGGCGATGGAGGATGGGAACAGCGTGCTTCGGGGCAGGGAGGTAAGGCTGATCTTTCTGAAAATGGATGTGCACAGCGCCAGAATCCCGGAGCGGGAAATATGGGAAGGACTGCAGAATATGCTGGAGCGTGTGTTGAAGCATGACTACAGCCGTATCAGCTTTGGCAGATACCGGGAGGGGAATTATGTGGTGAGGCTTCCGGAGGACAGAGAAGCACACCGGGAGCAGGAGGCTGGCGCCTCATCCCACGGGCAGGCGGTTCCCTCAATCGGACGTGGTGACTTGTCCGTAGAAGTCAGGATCAGGCGGGCGCTGGAGGAAATCCAGAGTTTTTTCCTGGAGCAGCTGGATGTGGGCATGTCCATCGGGATTTCGGAAAAAACCAGTGTGGAGGAGGAAAATGTCTGGTATGTCCGCTGGGAGGAAATGTGCGGGGCGGATTATGGAAAGCTGTTTGTGATGGAGGAAGGCTGTGAGGAGCAGGGGACGGCAGCCGGGGGGAATTACGTGGTGTACGCCATCCAGGCGTATGTCCGGGAGAATCCGGAGAAGGATCTGTCCCTGGGAGCCCTCTCGGAACGGTTTCGGCTAAACCCCTCCTACCTGTCCCGGATTTTTTCCCAGGAGACGGGACAGCCTTTGTCGGAATATATTTTACAGATCAGGATCGCCCTGGCTAAGAAGCTGCTGGAGGAGACGGGGCTGAAGGTCTATGAGATCGCGGAGAAAACGGGCTTCGGCACTCCCGGCTATTTTACAAGAGTGTTCAGGGGGGCGGAGGGCCGCTCGCCCAAGGCTTACCGCCTGGCGTCGGGATGGCAGGAGGAAATATAAAAAAGTAAAGATTGTCTTAGAAAGTAAAATCATTACCATTTTTCGAGGGAATAATGTGTGATATCATTTTTATAAGAAAAAGCAGACCTAAAAGGACATCACGCAGCTTTTTCGTACCAATGCAGCCGGCCGGCGCGTAAAACGGGAAGGATACAGGAATCCCGGGTAAAGAAAATGACAGCAGTTTTTCTCGGAAGGTAGTGTCAAGTAGTCTATGAAAAAACCGGGCCGAAAAAATAGGCTCAACTGA
>CANDMD010000306.1 GCA_947385725.1 uncultured Lachnospiraceae bacterium
TTTTCAGTATATCTTATTAGCCACTACCGTTACAACTTTATTATAGCAGGTCAGTGCTTCATCGTTGCCTACGTACACTCGGGACTTTCACCCGTTAGAGTACGCCCATGCTGGACAAACAAAACCCCTGAAAATACCCATTCTATGGGATTTTCAGGGGTTCGTGAATCAATTTCATTCAGAAGTTTACTGATTCATCTGTGCCGCTACCTCAGCTGCAAAGTCCTCGTTCTTCTTCTCCAGGCCTTCACCTGTCTCGAAACGGACAAATTTCTGAATGCTCAAGTCCGCATTATTCTCCTTTGCAACCTGCGCAAGGTACTGTGCCACTGTCTGCTTGCCGTCCTCCGCCTTAACATATACCTGCTCCAGCAGGCAGACTTCCTTTAACTCTTTATTCAGACGTCCGTTGACAGCGCCCTCGATCACCTTCTCAGGCTTGCCCTCCATCTTGGGATCTTGGGCGATCTGTGCCGCAATGATCTCTCTCTCATGTGCCTTAAACTCTTCAGACACATCGGAGGTTGCCACATACTTAGGGCTCAGGGCAGCCACCTGCATTGCAAGGTTGGTCAACGCTTCCTTGACTGCATCGTTGACTACATTTGTCTTAGCCTCCACAATAACGCCGATCCTGCCGCCGCCGTGTACATAGGAAACCACACAGCCCTCCGCTGCTTCCACCTTCTCGAATCTCCTGATGCTCAGTTTCTCACCGATCACTGAGATCTTCTCTACCAGGACTTCCTTCACGGTCTTGGAAGTGTCCTCACTCCACTTTTCCTCCAGGAACGCGTCCATATCAGCTGCATTGGAATTGACAGCCTGCTCTGCAACAGCCTCAACAAACTGCTGGAAGGTTTCGTTCTTCGCCACAAAGTCTGTCTCGGAATTTACCTCCACAACTGCCGCAACCGTATCTCCCTTGGTCGCGATACGACAGATACCCTCTGCCGCAATCCTGCCTTCCTTCTTGATTGCCTTCGCCTGTCCGTTCTTTCTCAGGACCTCGATGGCCTCTTCCATATTTCCATTGGTCTCATTCAGAGCCCTCTTACAATCCATCATGCCGGCGCCGGTCTGCTCACGCAGTTCCTTCACCATAGCCGCAGTTACTTCTGCCATGTTCTAATTTCCTCCATTCCAGTTCCGTCCTTCCACTTCCGCGCCCCTGCACTGAAAGAAATTTCATCTACAAAAAGCGCATCTGTAAATTTCTTTCGGGCACGTCCGTTCCGTGACTGTTTTTATATTCAATTGTCGTATACGGCAATTTGTTCCGTGACTGTTTTTAATTCCGGTTCATTGTCCTGATGATTTACGCTTCCTCTGCCGCCACTTCCTCGATATCTTCCACTTCCGTCTGAACGTCAGCCTCAGTGTAAACAGCCTCTCCCTGGTTTGCCTCGATCACGGCATCCGCCATCTTGGATACGATCAGCTTAACGGCCCTGATGGCATCATCGTTTCCGGGAATGATGTAATCCAGTTCCTCAGGATCACAGTTGGTATCGCCGATACCGATCAGGGTAATACCCAGGGAATGAGCCTCCTGTACACAGATTCTCTCCTTCTTAGGATCCACCACAAAGATAGCGTCCGGGATCCTGGTCATATTCTTGATACCGCCCAGGTTCTTCTCCAGTTTGTCCCATTCCTTCTTCAGCTGGATGACTTCCTTCTTGGGCAGGACGTCAAAGGTTCCGTCTTCCGACATCTTCTCGATCGCATGAAGCCTTACGATACGGGACTGGATCGTCTTAAAGTTTGTGAGCATACCGCCCAGCCATCTCTCGTTCACATAATACATTCCGCAGCGCTCCGCCTCTGTCTTGACTGCGTCCTGCGCCTGCTTCTTGGTTCCCACGAACAGGATCGTACCGCCCTGTGCCGCGATCTCGGAAACGGCCCTGTAAGCCTCGTCTACCTTCCCAACGGACTTCTGCAGGTCGATAATGTGGATACCGTTTCTCTCGGTGAAGATATAGGGAGCCATTTTAGGGTTCCATCTTCTGGTCTGATGTCCGAAATGAACACCCGCTTCAAGTAACTGTTTCATAGAAATAACGCTCATGTTTCTACCTCCATTTGGTTGAATCTTCCGCTCTGCCTTACAGGGACTTCAAAAGTCCCCTACCAAACCTGCGTTACGATCCGGCTGTCTCCGGCAACTACCCTGCCTGCGCGGGCACCATTGCCGAATCGGCATGCGTGTTTTATAGTAACAATGTTATTTAGTCACAACGAGTGCATTATAACACAATAAAGCCCCTCTTGCAAGGGGTTTTATCTGCTTCTGGTAATTATTTTAGCAATATCTTCCTCCGTGGAATCCGCAGGGATCTCATAAGTTCCTGAGTTGATCCTCTTTGAGTATCCGTTGCTCTCCAGATACTGGTCAAACGCGGACGCATCCTCTATCAGTCCCGCCTCCGCCAGTGCCTTTGCCACTCCATAGGAACTCTGTCCCCTCTGGATCACAAAAGTCACACTATCCGACTGCTCCGATGCAGATTCCCGTGCGGGATCCGGCACAGATGCCGCATCCGCAGGCTCCGGCGTCTCCACCTGGGGTTTCAGGGTCACCATGGGCAGCGGCTTCAAAGCATCCGGTTCTGACCCGGAAGACGGCGTTTCCACCGGTATGGGCGTCACGGCCGGTACTGTTGTCGGTTCCGGCGAAGGCGTGGCTGTTGGTTCCGTTGATGACACCGCTGTGGGGTCAGGGGACGCCTGTCCCGAATCCTGGGACGCCTGGTTGCCCGCCAGGGTACGGGAATCACCATCCACCATGCCAAGCTCCATCGCCCTTACCCTGATCTCCGCATCCGACAAAGGCTGTTTCTTTAACGCGATTCCCATAAGCAGGGCTGTGACAATCATACCGATGCCCAGCCCCCGTAAATAGTATCGTAATTTCACTTTATTTTTCACTCCGATTTTTGTACAGGTCGATCACCAGTTTCACTTCACCCACACCCAGGTTCAGTTCCCTTGCAATCGCCACATTTGATTTCCCACTCTTATACAGTTCCAAGACTCTGTCGTTATAGTTTCGTCCCTGACCGTCTGTCTCCTGGGTAAAATTGATCACACTGGAGGTCTGCGGCGCTCCGGAGTCCGGAACCATTCCTGAAGGGGTCGGCTGCTCCACAATAGGCTGTGGTGCTGTAAATTCCTGCGTTGAAACAGCTACCGTCTGGGGAACCGCAGCGTCCCTTTTTGACGCCGAAAATGTCACCTTTTGCGGAGTCGGGGACATCTTTCGGGATGCCGAAGATACCTTCTGGGACATTAGGGCGGCCTGCGAGGACACCGGAGGAATCTGATGTGTTCCTGCCGCTGCCTGCTGAGACACAGGCTGCGTCTGACGAGACGCCGTTGATACCCGCTGGGAAACAGGCGTTACCTGTTGCAGCGCCGGTGATTCCTGCTGGGACACGGGCCGTGTCTGTTGCAGCACCGGTGATTCCTGCTGAGGCACAGGGTGCGGCTGCTGCAACATGGATGATGCCTGCTGGGACACAGGCTGGGACTGTTGCAGCACCGGTGATTCCTGCTGGGACACCGGCTGCGACTGTTGCAGCA
>CANDMD010000307.1 GCA_947385725.1 uncultured Lachnospiraceae bacterium
GTGGGCTTCATTCCCACCACGCCGCAGTAGGACGCGGGCTGGCGGATGGATCCCCCGGTATCGGAGCCCAGGGCGAAGAAACACTCTCCCGCCGCCACCGCCGCCGCGGAACCGCCGGAGGAGCCGCCTGGCACATGCTCCGGGTTGCGGGGGTTTCTGGTGACGCCGTAACAGGATGTCTCCGTGGTGGAACCCATGGCAAACTCGTCCATGTTCGTCTTGCCGACCAGAACCGCCCCCGCCTTTTCCAGGTTCAGAAATGCCTGGGAAGAAAAGGTGGGAATAAAGTTCTCCAGTATTTTAGAGGAACAGGTCGTCAGGACACCCTCCGTACAGAGATTGTCCTTGACGGCCACAGGCACGCCCGCCAGCGGTCCTGTCAATTCTCCCGCCTCAATCTTCCCCTGCACCGCCGCCGCCTTCGCCAGGGCGGATTCCCTTTCTATGGTGACATAACAGTGGTAGGTGCTTTCCCGGGCTTCGATCTGCTCCAGCACCGCCTCCACGGCTTCCACTGCGGTGGTCTCCCCCGCTTTGATGGCAGCGCCGAGGGCGGTGGCAGAAAGATATAACAGTTGCTTTTTATCCAATTTAATCCCTCCCCTAGTCAAATGTCTTAGGGACAACAAACATATTGTCCTTCTCACTGGGAGCGTTTTGCAGCGTCCTGCCGCTCTCGTCCCCGTTCGTCACGTCGTCCTCCCGGAACACATTCTGCACCGGAAATACATGGGACATGGGCTCCACGCCGGAGGTATCCAGTTCGTTCAGCTTATCGATATAGTCCAGCATCTCTCCCATGGACTTCTTTGCCGCCTCCTTCTCCTGGCCGGATAGTTCCAGCTTGGCGAGAATGCCCACATATTCTATTGTTTCGTCACTTATGATATTTGCCATACAAATCTCCTGTTCCAATCGCTCATCCAATCGCTCATTTCCATAATCCGGAAAGAACGCTGTATTAATCCCTGATTTTAATATGCACTTCCCGAAGCTGCTGCTCCGTCACGTCATTGGGCGCGCTGCACATCAGATCCTGGGCGGAACCGCTCATGGGGAAGGCAATGACCTCTCTGATATTTTCTTCGCCCCGCAGCAGCATCAGCATACGGTCTACGCCGGGCGCCATGCCGGCATGGGGCGGCGCTCCGAACTGGAATGCCTGATAGAGGGCTCCGAACTTTTTCTTTAAGGTTTCCTCGTCATAGCCGGCGATGGCAAATGCCTTCACCATGATATTCATATCGTGATTGCGGACTGCGCCTGAGGATAATTCGACTCCGTTGCACACAATGTCGTACTGGTATGCCAGAATTTCCAGCGGGTCCTGATTTTCAAGAGCCTCCAGACCACCCTGGGGCATGGAAAAGGGATTGTGGGTAAAGCCGATCTGCTTCGTGTCAGGGTCAAGCTCATACATGGGGAAATCGTTTACATAGCAGAAACGGTATGCGTTCTTTTCGATCAGGTCAAGCTTCTCCCCCAGTTCATTGCGGATCCTGCCGGCGTAGAAGTTGGCTTTGTCCTCCCTGTCAGCGATAAAGAAAATGGTATCCCCTGCCTCCAGTCCCGCAAGCTCCATCAATTCCGCCTTACACTCGTCAGGAATGAATTTGTCAATGGGTCCCTTGTAGGAAAGATCCCCGTCCACCTCCAGATATCCCAGGCCGCCCATTCCAAGAGAGGTTGCAAAGCCCAGAAGCTTTTCGTGGAATCCCTTGCTCATCTCCGCATGTACCCTGATGGCACGGACCGTTCTTCCTATAAAGGGCTTAAAACTGCATTTCTGGAAGAAGTCCGTCACATCTATGATCCGCAGGGGGTTCCGAAGATCCGGTTTATCACAGCCAAATTCCAGCATAGCCTGTCTATGGCTGATCACGGGGTAGGGCGCCCTGGTTATCACTGCACCCTCCGGGGCGAATCTCTCAAAGGTGGCGGACAATACCTCCTCACCCACCCTGAATACATCCTCCTGGGTGGCAAAGCCCATCTCAAAGTCAAGCTGATAGAACTCTCCGGGAGAACGGTCCGCCCTGGCATCCTCGTCCCGGAAACAGGGAGCGATCTGGAAGTACCTGTCGATGCCGGACACCATCAGAAGCTGCTTATACTGCTGGGGCGCCTGGGGCAGGGCATAGAACTTTCCCTTATATTTGCGGGAAGGTACAATATAGTCCCTTGCTCCCTCCGGGGAGGAGGCGCAGAGGATCGGTGTCTGGATCTCCACGAAGCCCATCTCTGTCATCTTCTGACGCAGAAAGCTGATCACCTGGGAACGGAATAAAATGTTATCCCGAACCTTTGCGTTCCTGATATCCAGATAGCGGTACTTCAAACGCACGTCTTCCCGTATCTCCCTGGACGTCATGACCTCAAAGGGCAGCTGCTGATATACCTTGCCCAGCACAGTGATCTCTCCGGCCTCCAGTTCGATGGTGCCGGTTGGGATCCTCGGGTTGTAAGTCTCCTCATCCCTTTTTTCCACCGGTCCGGAGATGCTGACGCAGGTTTCCCTTGTCAGCCCCTTCAGCAGGTCAGTCTTTCGGATCACCACCTGTAACACACCATACATATCCCTTAAGTCAATAAAGGATACGCCGCCATGGTCACGGATGTTCTCAATCCACCCAGCCACGCGGAGTGTCTCCCCGATGTGTCTTTCATCGATTTCCCTGATTGTAATGTCTCTGTAGCAATTCTTAGCTGTCATAATACTCCTCTTTTCCCGCCGGCTTCCCTATACAACGATGATATGCCGGGCATTGTTGGTGTCCCTGGCTCTGCTTAAGTGCACTTCTGACTCTGCTTTAATGAGCAGGCTCGAAAGGCTGCGCCTTCCTCGCTCGCGCAGAACGCAAAATCCCGGGACACAGTTTCCTGCATCCCGGGACGAATAATCTACATTATCCGCGGTACCACCCGCATTGAAACGCCGCACCTTCCATCAAAGGCGTTCCCCGGCAGTTCCCTCTCTCGCACTTAACGCGTGCAACGTGCTGTCCTAATAAGCCCTGATATCGCAATCAATGCCGGCCTTTCAGGCAGCCTGCTCCAGAGTGTTCCCTTTATCAGCTTCCACTGACAACGCTCTCAGTCGGTGACGTCGTCTTCCTGTCGCTTTCCCTGATCAGAGTCTCCTTCATCGCATTTTCAATATGGAAATCATGCTACCACACTTTTTTTCATTTTGCAAGAGAAAAATAAAATTACTTTTATGGAAAACAGCATCCCACTCGTCCATCACAAAAATGAACCTGGTATGTATATGCTTCTATATCGCCTGCAGACTGTCCCACACAGCCCCGGCTTTGTCAAGATTCAACGCTGGATAAGCTTCTGTCAAATCATTTTTTCCGTTCTGAATACGCTGAATATATTGCTCATAACATTTACAGTCCCTTGGCAGTCTGCTGAAGTCAATATATATCACATCATGGCTGTTCAGATGCTCCTGATAGTATTTCCCTCTGGTAACAGCAAGTCGGTCAAAGACATCTCTTCCGTCCACTGCCCTAGTACATCATTGCATTAATTCCTGAGTAATCAGCACTCGCTGTTCGCGCCA
>CANDMD010000308.1 GCA_947385725.1 uncultured Lachnospiraceae bacterium
ACTGGAGTTCAGACGTGTGCTCTTCCGATCTCTGCATCCCGCCGGGAAGAATGGTTACAGTCTTGTGGAAGGCGATACGGTCACTGTGATGTTGGATGCGGACAGTGAATGCCGTTTACAGTTCAGGGTATACCGGGAAGGAAAGCCCATTGCAGAAGAAGAATCCAGGGCTGGACACCATAGCTTTCAATTTACCGTGGAAGAAGGGGGACGGTATAACTTTTCCGTCATGCATGAGAGCTCCGACCCACATATATTCACAAATTGCAGTATTGCGGTGAACTGACATTTTAAACATATCAAGCGGAAGCCTAAGGAGGCGCTGGTTGTTCTGCTTTTTCGATGGGTGCTTCCTTGGAAAAGCTCCATTTTTTTGAAAAAATTCTATAATTCCTAATATAAAACGGCAAAGTGTCCGATATTAAATATGGTGTTCCATAAATACACGGACGTGGGTTTCTGCGAAACAGAAAAGCTAAGGACAGCGAAAACATTCAATGTTTGGCTGTCCTTTATATTTTTCTTTTTTATGGAGGAGCATCAGCGGAAAGGGGGAGTGAAACGGGAAGAAAAGCATTTGCTGCAGCAATGTGGCAGGTAACATTTGTAACAGTTAGTCCGCTTGGTCCCTGTTGGGAGAGCGGGGCAGTCCTGAATGACAGAGGGACTGCATGAGAAACCAGAAGGGAGAAATGAATGGTATGAGTGTTTGTGGCGTAGGGAGTGTAAGCACCTATCTTTACAACAGACAGACGGGCAGGCTGTCCACAAAGGACGGCTCCAGGGATGAGTTTGTGGATTATTTCAACGGTGACCTGGAAGGGAAGGATTCCACCGGCTTAAACGGGTTCGATAGACAGAATAAAGGAAATATCAAAAGAATGATGGAACTGACCCAGGAGATGGGTCTGGGAAAGGATGTACTGGAAGCGTGCAGCGGGGATGAGATTGAAATTACTTCCGAAGTGGAGGAGGCCAATACCTGTATCTACTACATAAACGGCAAGAAGATTTTTACTGCCATCGGCGCGGTGGAGTATACCCCGGAAGAACTGAAAATTTTCGGTTCCATTAAACAGCCTTATAAAACCACATGCCCCACAGGTTATGACCCTTTGCAGAACCGTCTCAGCATCGGAGTCGGGGACAGTTTTGACTTTGGGAACGGTTATCGGTTCACGGTGGAGCATGATTCTGTGAGGGTGGACAGCTATGGAAGCGGTAAAGAGGAGGATTATAAGAATGCCGATTACTTCGCATTTGGATTGAGCGCTTTGATCCATTTCGCAGACCAGCAGGCATTTGCTGACTTGTATGGTTCTACCGTAAGCACACCTATGATGCTGGAATTTCTCAGGGAACTGGGAGTGGATACCGACAGACAATTCATCCTCAATGAAACGGCCTGTGAAGTGAGGGATGGAAAAATAAAGGAAGTGGGCAATAAGGTGGGTGTGCCTGGTTCCATCCACCGGAAGGCGCTGGAGCGGTATGAGGAGATGATGAGTATGCTGCTTTCACAGGAGCAGTAAAATCGGGTTATTTTATGGAACTGCCGATAAATAATTTCCGACTGTGCGGTTGCACTCAAATGACCTGTCCGCATGCCATTTATGGCAATGCAGGAGGGACGTTGGATTAACAACACAGGTGGAATAATTTGTGCAGATGGAACGCTTTATGCCCATAGGCAATGAGCCAGGTGACCTTGAGGAAACAATAGAAGAAAAGAACAGGGTACCGGGGGAAGAACCGGATTACTTTGCCGGAATGTCTTTTAAAGAGTTGGTGAATAGCGGCAGGGGCAGAAAAATTCCCGTAGTAAATCAAATTGTAACTTCAAGAAATCCGGAAGATGGGGAATTATACAGGGCCTTCTTCACTGATCAAAGTATCGAGTGCCATTACGGAGATGGCAGGAGAGCCTGGAAAATAGAGATGGAAGACGCGCAGCAGGCCGAAAAGGTGAAAGAGTATTTCGGACAGTTTAAGCCAGACCGGGATTTGGTGAAGGAGTACTATTCCGGTGATAAAATGAAAATGGCGGTGGTACAGAGTTTTTGGTTAGTTTTGTTTGGAAGTAGGTAAATATGATTGATTCCCGCACCATGCGTCAGTGCCGTTAACCAGGAATGAATGCAGCGGAGCGCCCTCACATGAAGCCAAAAGGCGGCTCGCGCAAGCGCAGTACTTGGTTCATTGCACGCGGAAATAAAAGATGAGCCGAACAGCGGCGTCGGATGCGAAGCAGACGCTGAGGAGGGGGCTTGCCCACCTTGTTAGGAATGCGAGGGCTGAACTGTTACGGTGTACTGGATGGTGCGGGGATTTGGGATGGATTTCTTTGAGATAATTTGTTATAATCTACGATATGGGACGGTAGGGAATAGCTTGAATTTCTAAGGAAGTGATGATTTTGCAGGCAATGGACCGGGATGTGCCTGTATGGATATAAAGCAATGCAATGATGTACTGGCTTGGTGAATGCCGTGAGGTTGTTTTCTTTAACCGTGTTTCTATAATAAAATGGAGATAATCATTTAGGCTTATGATCAATAAAGTTGATGGAAATAACTATAATATCTATACAAAACCAAAGAAAATAGACATTCCTGATGGGGACGAAAAGTTTAGTCTGGGCTATCAAAAGAAGGAGTCTTCCTCCGGTGCGCAGGATAAAACCGGGGTGTCTGAGCAGGAGAAACAGCAGTCGCTGGAGCGAAGCGGCGTCAGGCTGGAACTTTCCGTGGGTGGACAGGCGGCTGAGACGAACAGACGGAAACAAGCGGAGACGGCAAAAGCCCAAAGCGAGGAGGTCTCTGTGCAGAGTCCTTTCCTGGAGACCATACGGACATATATTATGGCGGCTATTACGGCGGTTCGGGATTTTTTTCGATCCATCTGGAATGACCAGCCGACTGAGGGTGTTTCATCGGATATCCAATCGTTGGACGGACAGCCCCTGGAGACAGTTTCGCCGGATGGGCAGCCATTGGACGGACAGTTTCTGGAGGCAGTTTCGCCGGATGGGCAGCCATTGGATGGACAGCCTCTGGAGGCAGTTTCACAAGACGGACAACCGCTGGACGGGCAGCAGGTGGAAATTATTCCGCAGGAGTCCCGGTTGTCTGATGGTGGTCCGAAGGGTATGCGGTCAGGGGAAGGCACTTTGCGGGAACCGGAGGAGATTCTGGATACTTCCGATGAGGCTTCTGTCCTTGCTTTGGAAGAGGAGCGCCGGAACCGTGAGATCCGGCAGTCCCTGCGCAACGGGGACATGGAGCATGTCATTAGTCTTTTAACAGATAACGGGAGAAAGACCATTGCGAAAAATTCGACTCTTCTGACCAGCTATGATAAAAACGGCAGGGTGGTCGAGCCTAATGCGTCGGACAGGGAAAGGGCTCTTCACGGGGATAGGAATACATGGACATTGTGAAGCTGGAAGTGTGGCGGTCATTCAGAACCGTGTGCAGATGTATGCAGGAAAATCAGGAGGAGAGGCTGTAAAAAATCTTGTGTCTATGGATGAAAAATCTTTATTGATATGAA
>CANDMD010000309.1 GCA_947385725.1 uncultured Lachnospiraceae bacterium
CTACACCCAACAGAACACTCTTTCCCTACACGACGCTCTTCCGATCTCGTAGATGACCAGGAGCATGATCTGATAGGAAGCGCCTGCGGTGACCGACCCCGCTGCCACCCCCACGGAGATCAGGTAGGCGGGAACCAGCAGCTTTACGAACAGGATTACATTTTCCATGGTCTCCTCCGCCACCTGCGCCGCCTGGGAAAAACTCCCCAGAAGGATTGCGGAAAACAGCAGATACATAAAATAGAAGCTGATATCCGCCACCTGATGCCTGTCAAATATCTCCACGAAATGGTGCATCAGCGAGGAAAGGATACCCAGGATCAGAAGCCACACCAATATGTTTTTCATCCCGGCGAGCTGCGCCTGAAAGCCGGAAATGCTCCCTGTGAACAGTTCCTTCAGCGCTCCGATGATATCCCCGGTTATCACTTTCCCGAGCAGCTGCTCCAAAGACAGGCTGCTCTGGGGGAACAGGGTATTCATGCCCTCCTGGAGCCTGTCCAGCCCGTAATCCTGCCACACAACACTTAAATCCATTGTCCCACCTCCCGTTTTACAGGAATCCCCGGATCTGCTCCATCACAGTAAACAGGATAGGCAGACCTGCAAACATGACCGCCAGCTTTCCCAGGATCTCTATCTGTCCGGCAATGGACTGGTAGCCTGCATCCTTACAGATCCCCGCGCTGAACTCACAGATATAGGTGATCCCTATGACCCGGAGCAGAATGGAGAGATAGCTTTCCGCTTCCCCCAGATACTCCCGGATCCTTCCGAACTGCAGCAGGACCGCCTCCACCTGCCGCATACAGAACGCAAAGATCAGGATGCCTATGCCCAGTCCAATATAGATCCCATATTCGGGCTTCTGGCCCTTAAACTGCACTGCCAGGAGCACGCCTGCAATTCCCAGAAATGAGACTTTGATCAATTCCGCCATCATGACTCTCCCTCCGGATGTCTTCTGATAAATTAGATGGAAAACAATGTCTGGATGGTCTGAAACAGCTCATATATATAGGGCACGATCCAGGTCATTACCAGGATCAGTCCCGCGAGACTGATGAGGAAGGCATGCTCTTCCCTGCCGCTGTGCTTCAGGATCTGGCTGAGTATGGTCACCAGGATTCCCACCGCCGCTATTTTGAATATCAGACTTACTCCCATTGCCGTTCCACCTCTGCCTTTACCACAATATCAGAATGAGCAGCATTCCGCTCATTGCCCCCAGCCCCAGCGCCAGTCTGCACTTCTCCCCGTTTTCCCTCTCCAGCTTCCCGATGGTGCCCTCCAGCAGGTCTCTGCTTCTCTGGATGGACAAAAGCTGCATCTGGCCGTCCACATATCCATCCTCGGATATGAACTGCAAAAATGCGTCCCTGTCCTCCTGCTGTAAAGGCAGATCCCGCATGCCTTCCTCCAGGACGCTTCGGAATATTTTCCCGCAGGACTCCCCGTCCGTCTCACGAAGCCTCCTGTTAAGCTCCTCAAAACAGCTTTTAAAGGGTTCTCTGAGCTGCTTTTGCATATGCAGGCAGCATTCCCCCAGCGTAGCCTTGCCATACCGCACCTCGCTCTCCCACAGATCCAGGATCTGCTGTAATGCCCGCAGGCTCTTCACCCTGCCCAGAAACTGGCTGCGATACCATACGCCCAGCCCAAGGCACCCTGTCAGTATCATCACGGCTCCCACAGCCTTCAACATACGCTTTCTCCTTTCCCCATACCGGCTCCGCCAGGAATTTTCCCGATTCCCGGTGCAGGCATATCACCGCCTGGAATACGTTTTTCAGTTCACGGACACTGATGCCGAAGCGTCTCTCCACATCCGCAGGCGTATTTCCGTGGGCGGTGGCAAGAATCCGGCATCCGCAGGCAGCCGTCTGATACAGCGCTTCCATCTCCTCCCTGCTCCCCAGTTCGTCGATGGCGATCACCCTGGGGGACATGGCGCGCAACAGAAGCAGCATTCCTGTCCTTTTCGGGCAGCCGTCCAGCACATCCGTGCGGATCCCCAGGTCATTCTGGGGCATTCCCAGAAAGGATCCCGCCAGTTCAGACCGTTCATCCACCACCCCCACCGTCTGCCCGGCCCCAAACGGGTTTCCGTCCGACACCTGCCGGATCAGTTCTCTCAGCAGGGTAGTCTTTCCGCCTCCCGGCGGCGCAAGTATCAGCGTATTGAGGAGTTCTCCCCCATCGTATACAAGGGGGAGGATCCGATCCGCCGCATCCCTGACCTGACGGGCTATCCTGATATTCAAAAAGGAGATGTTCTTTATGGTTCTGACCCGGCCTCTCTCGTCCAGGACCGCCTGCCCCGAGATACCGACCCTGTGTCCACCCGCCACGGTCAGAAACCCCTGCCTGATGGCGTCCTCAAAGGCATAGAGAGAGTCCTGGCATACGGTCTTCAAGACAGCCTCCAGAGCCTGCCTGTCCACACAAAAGGCGTCCTCCCTGCGCTCTGTCAGGGCGCCGCCGGAATCGAGAAAATATTCCCTTCCCGCGCCGTAGAGGAGCACCGGACGTCCCGCCCTCAGCCTTATTTCCTGCAATCCGGCCAGTTCCCGCACCGCTTTCCGCCAGAACGGTCTCTGTTCCAACGGGAACAACTGTAAAATTGTTTCTTCCATGGCGTGTCCCCCTTTCTCCAATATATGAAAACCGTTTCCGGATATTCCTCTTTGCGCACAAAAAAACCACCTTTGCGGTCGGATGCCCTTTGGCTGATCCGACCGTAAAGATGGATATCATCTCCCAGTCTTTTATGATGTGACAATTCACTCGGTATATATCGTGTGATATAGCCGGTAATATCCCCCTCCCAGGCGCTGCGCCTGCAGCTGGATTGCAAAGCTGTCTGCATCCAGTTCCTTCAGGGCAGTTTCCACATACCCTTTCCAGTAAGCATTGCTGCTGTACACATTTTCAATGGACGGCCAGAAGGATTCCGGAACCACATTGGAAAACTGTTGCTCACCCGTTCCCACTGTCTTCATCTGCTCCACACAATCCTTATAATACTCCTCCAGGCTGTCGATCACCTGCTCTTCCGTGATCCCCGCCTTCCTCAGGTTTTCCTCCTTCAAGGCCTCTGCCGCCGCGTCGGCTTCGGAGAAATTCGGCTTCCCGCGGCTGATCCATCCCAGGGGCTGCTGCGGATTCTCATTGATCAGTTCACGGATACCGGAACTGGCTTCCCCTGTATTCTCCGCCACACTCGTGCCGCAGGCCGGCAGATAGACCGACAGGCTGTTGCGCACATGGGTGTCGGCAAACTCATAGTCAGATTTGTTGAAATAATCATAGGTCCCGGGATCGGTATCATCCCAGGTCACGTCCACATTATAATAGGTCTGATCCAGCTTTACGATATTCCATGCGTGATCCTCGCCGGAGGTACCGGTACAGTAATAGCAGGGAATACCCAGCTGCTGCATCAGGTACTGGAACGCCCAGATCGGAAGAGCACACGTCTGAACTCCAGTCACAGTTCAGGATC
>CANDMD010000310.1 GCA_947385725.1 uncultured Lachnospiraceae bacterium
GTCTGTGCGGATCCGGCAGTCTGAGAAGGTTTGCACCCCGCTGACATATGGTATCGTGCATCCCGTTATTCTGATCCCGGAGAATATCTTTCGGGAAAACAGGGAACAGATGGAATGCATCCTGCTGCATGAATATATGCATATCCGCCGCTGTGACACGACACTTAAGCTGATTGCCGCTTTCGTCCTGTGCGTCCACTGGTTCAATCCCATGGTATGGCTGCTGTATGTTCTTTTGAACAGGGACATAGAACTGGCCTGTGACGAATCTGTGGTAAGCCGGCTGGGGGAGGGGGCAAGGGCAGGATATGCAAGAACCCTGATATTGCTGGAGGAACAGAAGAGCGGACTGGCGCTTATCGGCAGCCATTTCAGTAAAAACGCCACAGAAGAAAGGATCACGGCAATTATGAGATCGAAAAAAATCACTATAGGGACCATGATAGTCAGTGCGGTTTTGCTTGCTGCCTTTGTGATATTGTTCGCTACTTCTCCCGCCGCAAAGGACGGGCAGGGAACCATGGACATGACAAACGCTGACAATACAGACAGAAATGCATCGTCAGATGCGGCAGGTTCTGCGGAGGAAGGCACACAGATGCTTTTCTGCTTGGGGAAGCTGTATCTCTCCACCGGGGAGGATGTTTCGGAGATGGTTGCCTACGAGGAAAGTGTGTCAGAGTATGATTCCCCTTATATCGGTGCCATAGAATCATCAGTGGATCCGTCCCGGACACCGGAGCAGGAATTGCAGTCCAATTTCGGGTATGAAGGCTCAGAGGTTATCTTTAATGGAAGCGGCATCGCAGTAAACATGGACGGACAATGGATTCAATTCCTTCCGGATGGAATGGAACAGACTGTTTCCACAGGATTTGGAAATCTGGTCGCCCGGTTCCGGGGAAGCATTTCCTATGCCAATGGCAGTTTTTCGTTTACAATACCGGAGAGCGGAAGCAGCTGGCACATCCTGATCAACGGCCGGTATGAAGCAGCCAGTTCCGGCGGGATGAGCACCCATTTTCTGCAGGAGATGTCGGAGAGCAATGAATGGGTGGGCGGGGAGACTTATTCCTTTCCTGTTGATGTCCCACTGTTGGCAGAACTGTATATGGAGGTCAGCATAGGGGAGGAGTCAGAGGTAATCGACCTGATGGGTTTTTTCAGGGAAAACGGTTCCCAACCGCCGGTGGAACTGTCTCTCAACCGATAGTTTGTTGTAAAATACAGTGCCCAAAGTATAGAATTTATCATGTAAATATTTGCAGGAAAATCCGGATGACACAGAAAAAAGAAGAAAGGAAAAAGGAAAGAGATGAATCAGACTCAGGTCGGGGAATTTATTGCAAAATGCCGCCGGGAGAAGGAACTGACCCAGGCTCAGTTAGCGGAAAAGCTGAATATCACGGACAGGGCCGTATCCAAGTGGGAGACCGGGAAAAGTATGCCTGATTCGGCTATCATGCTGGAACTTTGCGGAATACTGGGTATTACAGTCAATGAATTGTTGAGCGGGGAGAAAGTAAGTATGGAGAGTGTGGAGAATTATCAGAAGAAAGCGGAGGAAAATTTGATTGAACTGAAGAAAAGGGACGAGAATAATCTGTCTAAAAATATGGTGGTTTCCATTATTTTTTCAGCAGTTTTTTTGATCGGGATCGCCGTGTGCGCCATATGTGACCTTGCCATATCCGGCACATTCACATGGTCGCTGATCCCCGTCAGTTCCATTATTTTGGCATGGGTGGTGTCGTTCCCGGTTACCCTCCTGGGGAAGAGAGGAATTGCAGGAGGACTGGCCGCGCTCAGTATATTCATATTTTTATACTTATATATATTGAGTGAATTAGTGGGAGTCAGGGCAGTGTTTTCCATCGGGGCCGCAGTATCCGCGGTCTCCGTTCTCTATTTGTGGCTCATATATGCGGTGTTCCGCCGCATGAAAGAGCGGAAGATGCAGGCGGTGGGGATTACGTGCCTGATATCGATTCCCTTTATGCTGGCTGTCAATATGATTCTGTCAAGGATGATCGGGGAGCCCTTGATTGATGTGTGGGATATTCTTTCTGTTTTTATCCTGCTGATAGCCGCATTTGCCGTCTTTGTCTGTGATTATGCGAAGATCAGGGGATTGGTCAGGTAGTTGGTTTGAGTGGTTTGGTATGATCGTCATTCCAGTGGAGGACAATGGCGCCTGCAGCATGCAGCGGGGTTTTGATTTTGCGAAAGAAGGACTTTACATGCCTGGTATAGATTGTTATAATTATTGCAGACAATATATAGTTGATTTTGTATCATTGATCTTTACAGAAAGCAGGTGATCATATGCCAAGTGCAGCAGATATCATTAAGGATTATGTTACTGAGTTTTCAAGGTTGCAGGATTGGATGATACCAATCAGGGAAATTGCCCCTGATACTTATGAATCAATGCATAAACGGTACATTGAACTGAAAGTTACACTGGCAAGCCTGGGTGTCAACCTGACACAGTTGGACAGGGTAAATGAATAATGTGGTATGTGGGGCGGTTCCTCATGAGGGGAATCGTCTTTTTTTGGTATTTTCCATATTTGCAAACGATCCAAGTTATGGTAAAATAAAACGATGTATGCAAAGAAGTATGGAAAGACAGGAGAGCAAAGCCAAGTGCTCATATACAACTAAGGAGGTTATTGCATGGCACAGAGAACAGATATCCATAAAGTCCTGATCATAGGTTCGGGCCCCATTATCATCGGACAGGCCTGTGAGTTTGATTATTCCGGCACACAGGCGTGTAAGGCGCTGAAAAAGCTGGGATACGAGATTATACTGGTCAATTCCAACCCTGCTACTATCATGACAGACCCCGAGATGGCGGATGTCACTTATATCGAACCGCTGAATAAGGAACGTCTGGAGCAGATCATAGCAAAGGAGCGTCCGGATGCGCTGCTTCCCAATCTGGGAGGACAGTCCGGCCTGAATCTGTGCGCGGAGCTGGCAGGCGCGGGTATCCTGGATAAATATAATGTAAAGGTCATCGGTGTCCAGGTGGATGCCATTGAGCGGGGAGAGGACAGGATTGAGTTTAAAAATGCCATGAATGAACTGGGGATTGAGATGGCCCGCAGCGAGGTGGCCTATACGGTGGAAGAAGCGTTGAAGATAGCGGATAAGCTGGGTTATCCCGTGGTGCTCCGCCCTGCCTATACCATGGGCGGTGCAGGCGGCGGCCTGGTGTATAATAAGGACGAACTCAGCACGGTCTGCGCCAGGGGACTACAGGCCAGCCTGGTGGGACAGGTATTGGTGGAAGAATCCATCCTGGGCTGGGAGGAACTGGAACTGGAGGTAGTGCGGGACGCGGACGGCAGGATGATCACGGTCTGCTTTATCGAGAACATCGACCCCATGGGTGTGCATACCGGCGACTCCTTCTGTGCAGCGCCCATGCTCACCATTTCCGAAGAATTGCAGAAAAGA
>CANDMD010000311.1 GCA_947385725.1 uncultured Lachnospiraceae bacterium
GAGCGCAGACCAAAGCGGAGCGCAGACCAAAGCGGAGCGCAGACCAAAGCGGAGCGCAGACCAAAGCGGAGCACAGACCGAAGCGGAGAGCAGATCAACGCAGTGATGGCGTGAACAGTGAGTGCTGATTATTCAGGAATTCATGCAATGATGTGCTGGGTAATGGAGAAACAGAATGCGATACAACCATATCATACAGGGACGCTTTATAGAACGCCCCAACCGTTTTATAGCGCAGGTGGAGATAGACGGCAGAGTGGAGACCGTGCATGTCAAGAACACGGGGCGCTGTAAGGAGCTTCTGACAAAGGGCGCCCGCGTCTACCTGGAAAAGAGCGATAAGGAGGAACGTTCCACCGCCTACGATCTTGTGGCGGTGGAGAAGGGAGAACGGCTGATCAATATGGATTCCCAGGCGCCGAACAGGGCTGTGGGAGAGTGGCTTTTGGAGAAGCAACTTTTTCATGACCTTGTTCTGGTACGTCCTGAGACAACCTATGGCAGCTCAAGGTTCGACTTTTATGTGGAGACGGGATCGGAAAGGATCTTTCTGGAAGTAAAGGGTGTCACCCTGGAGGAGGATGGAGTGGTGCGGTTTCCCGACGCACCTTCGGACAGGGCGGTAAAGCATATGGAAGAACTGGTTCAGGCCGGGAAAGACGGCTACCGTGTCTTTGTGCTGTTTGTGATCCAGATGGAAGGCGTCCGTTATTTCACCCCCAATTATGACACTCACAGGGAGTTTGCCGAAGCGCTCTGTAAGGCGGCGGAGGCGGGAGTGGAGATTCTTGCCTTTGACTGCCTGGTGGCGCCGGATTCCATGCGGATCAACAGGCCTGTTCCGGTGAGACTGACGGAAGATTATGGATTGTTAAGCCGTATTCCCAAACCGCTCTTACAGTGGTATGATAAGAACAGACGTATTCTTCCCTGGAGGGAGGAACCTTCCCCGTACTGGGTGTGGGTATCGGAAATCATGCTGCAGCAGACCAGGGTGGAGGCGGTAAAACCTTACTTTGAGCGGTTTATGCGGGAACTTCCGGATATCGGCTCCCTTGCCGGGGCGGAGGAGGAAACTCTGCTGAAACTCTGGGAGGGACTGGGTTACTATAACAGGGTGCGTAACCTGCAGAAAGCGGCACTCCAGATACAGGAAGATTACGGGGGAGAGATGCCCTCGGAATACGGGGAACTTTTGAAATTGAAGGGAATTGGCAGCTATACGGCGGGGGCGGTGGCTTCCATCGCCTATGGGAAAGCGGTTCCCGCGGTAGACGGCAATGTGCTTCGGGTGATATCCCGCGTCAGGCGGGATCCCAGGCTGATCAGCGATGCAAAGGTGAAGACTGCGGTGGAGAGGGATTTACAGGAGATCATACCTGTGGATCGCCCCGGAGACTTTAATCAGGCCATGATGGAGATCGGAGCCTGTGTCTGCATTCCCAATGGTGCGCCTCTGTGCGAAAGCTGCCCCCTGCAGGAGATCTGCATGGCCCACCAGGCGGGGGAGGAACAGGGATATCCCAGGAAGGCGGCGAAAAAGCCGCGTTCCATTGAGGAAAAGACCATACTGGTCATCAGGGATGAAAACCGCGCGGCGATCCGCAAGCGGACGGAGCGGGGGCTGCTTGCCGGGATGTATGAGCTTCCCTCCATGGACGGCTTCCGGACGGCGGAGGAAGTGGCGGCTTTTCTTGCGGAAAACGGGTTAAAACTGCTGCATATCAGGCCGCTGCGGGAAGCCAGACACATCTTTACCCACCGGGAATGGCACATGAAGGGCTATATGGTCAGGGTGGATGAGCTGGAGCCGAAAGGGGCGGGAGAGCAGTCCGCGGACTGGATCTATATCGAGCCTGAGGAGACGGAGAACAAATACCCCATACCTTCGGCCTTTGGGGCATATATGAATTATCTGAGGAGAAAGGAACAGCAGATATGAAATTACTGTCGATAGTGATTCCGTGTTACAATTCGGAAGAGTATATGCGCAAGTGTGTGGATACCCTGCTGCCGGGCGGGGAAGACGTGGAGATCATCATTGTGGATGACGGCTCCAGATTGGATAAGACGGCTGAGATCGCGGATGAATATGCCGCCAGATATCCCTCCATTGTCAGGGCGGTGCACCAGGAAAACGGCGGCCACGGCGCCGCGGTAAACACAGGGCTGGACAATGCCACGGGTCTTTACTTCAAGGTGGTGGACAGCGACGACTGGCTGAAAAGGGAGGCCTATTTACAGGTGCTGGATACCCTCAGGGATTTTGTGGGCGGCAGAGAGACCCTGGATATGCTGGTGTGCAATTTCGTCTATGAGAAAGAGGGGGAAAAGCGTAAGAAGGTCATGCATTACCGGCACATTCTTCCGGCGGACAAAATGTTTACCTGGGAGGACTGCCATCATTTTATTAAAGGGCATTATATTTTGATGCATTCCGTTATCTTCCGCACAAGGCTGCTGAAAGAATGCGGGATCCGTCTGCCGGAACACACTTTTTATGTGGACAATCTATATGTCTTTGAACCGCTGCCCTATGTCCGCAATATTTACTACCTTGACGTCAATCTTTACCGCTATTATATCGGAAGAGCGGATCAGTCGGTCAACGAGGAGGTCATGATATCCCGTATCGACCAGCAGATCATGGTGAACAGGATCATGGTGGACTATCTGGTGGAGAAAAAGCCGGAACTGATTAAAAATAAGCGCCTGTATCAGTACATGCGCAATTACCTGGAGATCATCACCACCGTCTCATCGGTGCTCCTGATCCGCGCAGACACGGAGGAGGCCCTGAAAAAGAAGAAGGAACTCTGGAACTATATAAAGGAGAAGGATAAAAGTCTCTATTTCTGGCTCAGGGGGGGCATTATGGGCAGTACCATGAACCTGCCCGGCAGAGGCGGACGCAGATTTTCCGTGGATGCGTACAAGATATGCCAGAAGATTTTCAAGTTTAATTGATGAAACCCCGGGGAAACAAAAAGCCTCAGGTCAATCGACCTGAGGCGTCTTTTTGTTGCGCTGCGTTCCGGGTAATGCCAGCCATTCGCGTCTGTAGACAAGCACATACATGAACGCGCCCATGATGATTCCCGTGAGTACGTCGAAAACAGAGTGCTGTTTGATGAACACGGTGGACAGGATGATGGAAAACGCCAGTATGCCGGAAGTGATCCAGACAGGCTTTCTGCTCCGAAGCGTCCCATTGTGCATCACCGCGATATGCGCCCCGATGGAATTATACACATGGATACTGGGCCACAGGTTTGTGGGTGTGTCCGTCTTCCAGAGGGCGGCCACCATGGAGGTGAAAATATTGTCCCTGGGCATTACGGCGAGCCGCAGGTCATGGCCGTTGGGGAAGAGTGTGGATATGATCAGGAAAACGGTCATACCTGTAAACAGAAAAGCGCATGCCCTGAAAT
>CANDMD010000312.1 GCA_947385725.1 uncultured Lachnospiraceae bacterium
AAGAATATTCCAACCATGCAGGTGAAAATATTTAGAGTTTCTTTGCATCTTGATTCATACGATATTTGCCAGGAAGGATTAGCTTTTGTCCATGCAGGCACGATTACTCGGTTCTAAATCATTACAAATTGCGAAAAGCCAGGCGGCGACGTGCTGTCCTGCCCTAGGCGGACTTTGGGGGGCGTCCTTAGCGGAGATGAAATCCACTGCCTACGTAGACTATGGCGCGAAGACGCAATTCGCGCCATAGGGACGGTTGGTTTTTAACCGTCCCGTAGTCGTAGTTCATGACAATAGAAGACTCGCGAAGCGAGGATTCTATTGTAGGCAGTTAGTTCAGATCCGTGTTGCCCCGTCCGCATAGGACAGGACAGCATGGCGCCGTCGTCCCCTTAGCAAAAAGGCAAGCCGCCCGGCACGACCGGGGCTGAACTGTTACGATTCTCCTGATCGCTTAGTATACATTTAAACTTGCAGGATACAGGCGCGGGGGAGGCAGAGCCGTCCTTTACCCTGTTGCATGTTTTCGAATGAAATGGTATAGTTGGTACAGGATTTTCAGAATGCGTCCGGACAGGGGGAAGCGTTCCGGAAGGAGGACAGGAACCATGCAATACACGAAACAGGATTTAAAAAGGCAGCTTGAGGAAGCCGGCCTGCGGGATACGGATACCCTATTGATCCATTCCTCCATGAAAGCCATCGGCGGAGTGGAGGGAGGCGCGGACACGGTGCTGGATGCCTGGATGGAATATTTCGGGCAGGGACTCCTGCTTCTGCCGACCCACACATGGGCGCAGATGGGCGAGGGGCACTCCGTCTATGACCCTGCAGGCGAGGAGTCCTGTGTGGGGCTGTTGACGAATCTGTTCCGCAAACGTCCGGGGGTGGTGCGCTCCCTGCATCCCACCCACAGCATGGCGGCGTATGGAAGAGATGCCGCGGCGTATGTGGCGGGGGAGGAGAATTGCAATACACCCTGTACGCCGGGAGGCTGCTATGACAGGCTCAGGCAGGCGGAGGGGAAAATTTTGCTGGTGGGTGTGGGACATGAGAGAAATACCTTTATCCACAGCGTGGAGGAGGTGCTGAATGTGCCAAACCGCCTGGCGGACCAGCCGGTGCTGTTCCAGGTGGTCATGCCGGACGGAAGCAGGAAGCCTGTCCATATGAGGAAGCACTATAATCCTATGCAGCCCCATATATCGGAGGATTTTGTGAAGCTGGAGCAGGCCTTTTATGAGACCGGCGCAGCGAAGAAAGTGAAGTTCGGGGATGCGGACTGTATTTTGTGCGACGCCGAAGGTGTGTTTGAAGTGACCCGGCTTTGCCTGGCGCCGGATCCGGAATGTCTGGTGACGAAGGCCGTGATCCCCCCGGAACGTTGGAGAGATTTTAGATATGAAAGTAGCAATCTGTGACGATGAGAGGAGTGAGCGGCAGCTTCTCTGTAAATATGTGGAGGAGTGGGCTGCAGGAAAAGGACTGCGGGCGGAAGTGCGCTGCTTTGACAGCGCGGAGAGTTTTCTTTTCGCCTGGGAGGACGAGAAGGATTACGGGATTTTGATCCTGGATATTGAGATGGGCAGCATGAACGGTATGGAGCTGGCCCAAAAGATCAGGGAGAGGGACAGCGACATTCCCATCCTGTTTGTCACCGGATATGTGGAATATATGCAGTTCGGCTATGATGTGAAGGCGCTGCACTATCTGATGAAGCCGATAGACAGGGAGAAATTCTTTACTGTGCTGGACAGACTGCCCGCGGAGCAGAAGGACGCGGAGAAAATACTGCTTCAAACGGAAGAGGGAAATGTGAGCCTGCCTCCAGGAGACATCTGGTACGTGGAAGCCGACGGACATAGATGCGCATTATACACGCAGGGTGCGGTGATGGTGTCAAAGGAAGGGATCAGCAGTATAGAGAAGCAGCTTGAAGGGTATGATTTCATTGTGAAATGTCATCGCTCCTATCTGGTGAATTTACAGCATGTGTCGGTGGTGCTCAAGGAGGAACTGGTGCTGGACGATCAGAGGAAAGTGCCTCTCAGCAGGAACCTGCGGAAGGTATGCGGGTGCCCAAAAAGGAGGACAGATTTATTCGAATTTACATTGATATCATTAAAAAACAGCTGTATATTTCTGTGATCAATTCCATGGAAGAACCTGTGCGGCGCAGCGGCGCCCAATATCTTTCCACCAAACAGGGAATGCATGGTTTCGGTCTCCTGCGGATCGACAGCATTGTCGCCAGGTATCATGGCTATATCAACAGACAGAGCGAGCCGGGAGTGTTTGCCACGGAGGTGACGCTGCCGCTCATAAATACCATTCGTGCGTGAGGGAAAACCATTCATGCACGATTTTTTTCTGACTGTTTTTTGATGATATAATAGCCGCAAAGGAACAGAGTAAAGGGCGCTTATGCGTCAGGAGAGGTGTTGCATCCTCCTGAACAGCGCAGAAATGGGGATCGAAATGAGATTTACTTCGGTAGTGTTTGGAAACGGGCGGGGAAAATACAGCATGGGAAGCAATTTCCTTTATTGTTTCAGGGAGATGTGGGGTTGGAATAAGGCGTTTTTTTTCTGCTGCCTTCTGGGATTCCTTCCCGCCATGGCGTATGCATTCCTGGGGGTCTATATGCCTTCCCGGGTGGTGGCGGATCTGGAGGCCGGAGCGGCGCTGGGGGCGCTGTTGTTTCACCTGGGTCTGCTCAGCCTTGGGGTGTGGGTCTGCGGAGCGGCAGACGGCATGATTCAGGTATACAAGGAGACCATGATCTGGAGTTTTAAGGGATATCTTCAGGGAAAGTACATCCACAAGGTCATGGATATCGATTATGACAGGCTTGAGAGCCAGGAGCGGCAGACGGTTCTTGGCAATGTGGCGGATACCGTGGGAAAAGGGAAAAACCTGTATGGGCTTATCTTTTTGAGTTATGCGATGGAGGATCTGGGGCTGGTGTTGATATATGGTACACTGCTCTGTTTTGCCAACCCCCTTCTCACCGCGGCGGTGCTTGTGACGGTGTTCGTGGATCTGAGACTTCTGGCCTTTGCCAGGAAAAAGCACGCACAGTATTACGAGAAGCTGAGCCTGCTGTCCAGGAAAATGACTTATATCAACACACAATCCCAGAACGCGGCCGCGGGGAAGGATATCCGCGTCTATAAGCTGCTGGACTGGTTCCTGAGAAAGTATGACGAATCGCTCCAGGCCATGAACAGGACCCACGGGAAGATCATGCGATGGTACACCAACCGCCTGTATGTGGCGGCGGTGCTGGCTTTTTTCCGCAATATATTCGTCTATGCCTGGCTGCTGTGGCAGCTGGTCGGAGGGCAGATCGGGGCGTCGGATTTCGTGTTTTATGTGGGGCTGGTGAACGGCCTGGCGAACAGCTTTGAGCAGACCATGCGGCAGGTCA
>CANDMD010000313.1 GCA_947385725.1 uncultured Lachnospiraceae bacterium
TATCCGGTGATAATAATCCGCGTTCAGGCGGTGATGTGAAAGTGCAAATCAATATATTATAGCGCAGATGCTTGGCGATCAGCCGGTTTTTCTTTTGAATATAGGTGTCTGCCATGGCGCGCCAGCGGGCTTTCAGGTAATCTCCCAGCTCATAGTGGCGAACCTCCTGGATGCCATGGTCTGAGGAGGCGCAGAGATGGAACAGATGGATGGCCAGGGTGCCCTCCTCCATCCATTTGGTGCGGAACCGGAAGGTTTCGTCAGATTGGAGATAGGACAGGACAACGGCCGGAACACAGGTGGATACCAGAACGAACACCAGCATCGGGTGTACGGCCCACAGGGCGGCGCCGGTGCTGAGGAAAATAATAAGCTGATACAGGGCGGAGAACATTCCCTGGATGCTTTTGGCCATTTCCTCGCTTGCCTGAGAGTCGGCAAATTCGATCCGTTTGTGAAAATCGTCCCTGTTTTCCAGATAGGAGTAATGGACGCTGCAGACCTGTCTTAATACCTGCTCTTTCACATAGACCAGTGTGTGATATCTGTCGTTGATCTCCACATAATCCAGTAAAAGATTCATCGAAAGCTGTAAAAGGAAAATCCCTCCCAGCCACAGCAGATCCGTCATTGGATCTGCGGACTCAGGATGCTCCCCCGTGGTCAGGAGCATGAGGTCATCTGTCAGCCCTTGCAGCCTTCTTGAGAGCAACAGTGGAAGAAAGGCGGCAGGCACCCCAAGGACACCGATGATGATGGAAAACGTTCCCTTGATCTTCATACCGAGACATAGCGATCTCCATGTAATTTTCTGTTTCATCTGTCAATTTGCCTCCTGTTGATACCATTGCGCCTGACTGCGGAAAAAGTCTGCGTAGACGCCGTTTTTTTGCATCAGTTCATCATGGGTGCCTGTCTCTGCCAGATTACCGTTATCCAGAACGAAGATCCTGTCGGCCATTCGGGCAAAGCCCACCCTGTGGCTGATCAAAATGGCAGTCCGCCCCTCTGTCTTTTCTCGGATATTCCGAAACTGTTCCATTTCAGCAAAGGGATCCAGGGCGGCAGCGGGTTCGTCAAAGATCAAAATATCCTTGTCGCACATATGGGTACGGGATACGGCAACCTTCTGCTGTTCTCCGCCGGACAAAATCATTCCGGACTTTCGGACATCCTTTTTCAGCCATTGCTCCAGTCCTTCTGGAAATCTGTCCAGGAGGGGGAGCGCGCCGCCTTTTTTCAGCGCCTCCTGAATCAGGGAATCCTCTTTTAAATGCTTCAGGTCACCAAAGCCCACGTTCTCCCGCAGTGTCAGATGGAACAGATAAAAGTTCTGGAAGAACATACCGATAAAGTGGTTAACGCTTCCCTCGGGGTAATCCTCATAGTTTCTTCCATAGAATAGGAGTTCTCCTCCATCCGGACGGTAGAGATCCGCCAGAAGCTTTACCAGGGTGGACTTTCCGCTGCCGTTGCTGCCTATCAGGGCAATGGTTTCGCCTCTTTTAATCTGGAAATCCAATCCGTGCAGGACTTCCTTTTTCCCATCATAGGAAAACCTTAGATCCTTTCCCTCAAACACGATATCTGAAAATGCCTGCTGTCTGTCGGCTGTTGTCAGGATGGCCTCCTGATTTAACAGACGTGTCTGTCCCTGGGGAACGCGGGTCAGAAAACGATGCTGCAGTGTGAGGGCCTGTAGGCCGCGGAGGGCTTCAAACAGATACCCGGAGAGCGTTTTTACAGAGTCGGAAAGGTTCTCCCCAAGCAGATATATCGTCAGGAAAGCGTCGACCTGTAGGCTGCCCTGCGCCACATGGTATACGGAATAAAGCAGCATCAGGAATATGGAAAGATATATGCATCCTCCCATCAGAGAGGAAAGAAATATTCTTGCGCGGTCGAAGCGGATATCGAAACCGATCATTTCCTTATAAGTCTGTTTCCAGTTTTGAAGGATCTTTTCCTGATTGTGATAGATCCTCAGTTCTTTTGCGACGCCGGGCTTTTTTGGCTCCCCGCTGTAATAGGCGGCTTTTGACCGGAGGGGCTTGTATTTGATATTGTCAATGACCAGCCGGGAAGAAAAGCGGATATTCAGCAAAAGGGTCAGGATAAAGCAGACGGCGGCAATAATTCCCACGGGAACGGACACCGTACAGGCTGTGACCACCAGGGACAGAACCGTAATCCCCTTCATGATCAGGACGCATCCGCTGCTCAACAGATCCGTGAGACCGCCGGAGCGGTACAGACAATATTGATAATCGTCATAAAACTCCTTATCCAGCAATGTTTTCATGTCAACCTTGCGGATACAGTCCATCATGTATTCCTGCATACCAAAATAGTACCGGTCGTACATGACCGCATAGATCAGGGCTCCGTTGACACGCTTTGACAGTCCGTTTACCGTCAGGAGGATTCCCAGTATGACAAGTGGAGCGGCAATGTCTTCAAAGCTGCCACGGCCTGTGGCGAGGAAACCGGAGAGAGCCGCCACAGCCTGTCTGCTATAGAAAAGGGCGGCGGAGGGCAGAAGCGCAAGCAGTCCGCTGAGCAGGAGCCAGAAGGTCAGAACTGCCGGACTGATATGGAAGGCCAGCCGTAGAGCCCAGAACAGCACGGTGCAATTTTCTTTTATCGCCTGTAGGCTTATTCTATGATGTGTGGTTTTACGGGGCGTTTCAGAATGCCTTCTTTGCATGAAATCGGTTCCTTTCTTCTGGTAAATCGAATCACTATCAGTGTACCCAATTGGAAAATGGAACACACTAGCCATATAAATCCCTTATCCGCGCAAGTACAAGCTGCCTGCGGTTTCTGCTTACAGGGAGTACGGAACCGTCGGTCAGCTTCAGGCTGCTCCCTTCCATCTTTTGGAAATAGCGTAGATTGACAATGTAGCTGGCATGGCAGCGGACGAAGGAGGAGTGGGAGAGAAGCTGTTCATGCTGCTTCATCGGCTTATTGCTTGGTTCCTCCTCACGGGGTCATTATAAAAGAAAATGTGCAGGTTTGTAAAGACGGACGGGACAGATGGTATTGGAAAAAGGATGATTAGTGCTGCATTTCATATCTGTGCCACCGCGATGTGTTGTCACACGAAACGCTGAATTACTTCCATGGAAAAAATGGCAGCCGCCAGAGGCGTGCCAAAGAGCGCGGAAAAGGCGGCACTCATGCCGCACATGATCATCATATGCTTGTCCTTTTCATCCAAACGGAACAGGCTTCCGAGACTGCCGCCCAGCTGTAACGCAGTTCCTGCCCGTCCTGCGGAACCGCCCAACAGATGGGCCGTCAGGGTGGAAAGGAAGATCAGCGGAGCCAACCGGACAGGAAGATGGCCACCGGATTGAATAGCGGATATGACTAGTACATCGTTGCATTAATCCTGAAGTAAATCAGTGCTTGATGTTTGC
>CANDMD010000314.1 GCA_947385725.1 uncultured Lachnospiraceae bacterium
GTGACACCCGTCTTCTTTTCCCCGTCGATGATCACATGCTGAATGGGGGAGGAACCCCGATATTTCGGCAAAAGGGATGCATGAATGTTCAGGCATCCATATTTGGGGATATCCAGGATCTCCTGTGACAGGATCTGTCCGAATGCCGCCACGATGTAGACATCCGCCGGATACTGCCTTAATTCCGCCACCGCCTCCGGCCTTTTGATCCGCTTCGGCTGCATCACCGGAATACCATGCTTTAACGCGCATTGCTTCACCGGCGGCGGAAGCAGTTCTTTGCTCCTTCCCCTGGGCTTATCCGGCTGCGTTACCACAGCGGTGATCTCATGTCCTGCGCCGACCAGCGCCTCAAGGGCACCGGCCGCAAAGTCCGGCGTCCCCATAAAAACGATCTTCATATTCCAGCCTCCTGTCAGTCCTCGTCCTCATATTCCACGTCCTTCAGAGGTCCCTCCACCCTTTCCACATAGAGGTGGCCTTCCAGATGATCCACCTCATGGCAGATGGCGCGGGCCAAAAGCTCCGTGGCCTCTACCTCAAACTCCTTCATGTTTACGTCCAGCGCCACCGCCTTGACGTAATTGGGGCGGGTCACCACGCCGCATTTCCCCGGCACGCTCAGGCAGCCCTCGTTTCCGGTCTGCTCCCCGCTGGTTTCCACGATCCGGGGATTGATCAGGATATGGGGATCTTCGCCGGTGACATCGATCACCACAATGCGTTTCAGGATCCCTACCTGGGGCGCCGCCAGTCCCACCCCATTTGCCTCATACATGGTTTCCAGCATATCCTCTATCAATTCCTTAATGCGGGGAGTCATCTCCGTGACCTCCCTGCATTTTTTATAAAGCACCTCTTCACCCATTTCGCGAATATTACGAATCGCCATTTTCAACCTGTCCTTTCCATGCAGCCATTGAAGCATCTGCAAGAAACAGCCCGCCGTTTCCTGCGGCTTCCCTATCATCATTTCCCCCTGATCACATTGTATTCAACGGGTCGAAATCAAACTGTACCATTTCGTTTGCCAACTGCATCACCTGTATTTTTTGTTCCAGTATATCTTTTATGTGTATCAATTTATCATACTTTGTACATTTCACATAGAATACAAATCTGAATATATCATTGATCCTTCCAATGGATGCCGGAGCCGGCCCGATCAAGGTCATGCCCTCCCCGTTTCCGGAACGCTTTCCCACCCCTGGAGAATTTCCCTCCTCCCGGCCAGGAAATGCCGTCCCCGGAGGCTCTCCGTCCCTGCGGCCGAGGGGCGATGCAGCCGCCAGCTGCTCTGCCAGAAGCCTGCCCCGTTCCTCCTCCCTGGCAAATACCTGTACCGCCAGCATATGGGACGCAGGCGGATATCCCAGCATCTCCCGATAGAGGATTTCCTCGCCGTAAAAGCCCCCGTAATCCTGCTTCGCCGCATATACGACCGCGTAATGGTCGGGCTGATACGTCTGTATCACAGCCTCTCCCGGCAGTGTTCCCCGTCCGGCGCGACCCACCGCCTGGGTGAGCAGCTGAAAGGTCTTTTCCCCCGCCCGGAAATCTCCCACGCTTAAGGACAGATCCGCCGCCAGCACGCCCACCAGCGTGACCTTGGGAAAATCGTGACCCTTCACGATCATCTGGGTTCCGATCAGCACATCCGCCTCCTGGTTGGAAAAGGCTGAAAGGATTTTCTCGTAACTGTCCTTCGTCTTAGTCGTGTCCGCATCCATACGCAGCGTGCGGACACCGGGAAACATTTCCCGCAGCTTTTCCTCAATCTGCTGTGTTCCCGCCCGGAAACCGCTGATATATTTGGAGCCGCACTTGGGGCAGCGCGACGGTTTCGGTTCGCTGTAACCGCAGTAATGGCAGATCAGCAAACCGTTTTTATGTTCTGACAAAGAGACATCGCAGTGGGAACATTTCATCACATGACCGCAGGACCTGCAGGAAATGAATCCCGCATATCCCCTCCTGTTCAGGAACAGGATGCTCTGTTCCCCCTTCCCCAGACGATCTGCCAGCAGTTCCTGCAGCTTTACGCTGAAGATGGATCGGTTCCCCGCTTTTAACTCCTGCCGCAGGTCTACGGTATGCACGGTGGGAAGTCTCCCCCCCGTAAGGCGCTCCCCCAGTGTAAACAGCTTATACTCTCCCGCCTTCGCCCTGTAATAGGCTTCCAGGGAAGGCGTGGCCGACCCCAGCACCACGCTGGCGCCATGCAGCCTTGCCACCTCCAGGGCAGTTTCCCGGGTATGGTATTTGGGGGTGGATTCGCTCTTATAACTACCCTCGTGTTCCTCGTCCATGACAATCATGCCGATATTGGGGAACGGGGTAAAAAGCGCTGACCGGGGACCGATGATCACATCGATCTCCCCCTTTTTCGCCCTCTCACACTGGTCGTATTTCTCCCCCGGTGAGAGCGTGGAATTGATGACGCTGACGCGGTCCCCGAAGCGCCGGTAAAAACGGAGCAGTGTCTGGTATGTGAGGGCGATCTCCGGGATCAGGACAATGGCCTGTCTGCCCCGGGACAGGATCTCTTCGATCAACTGCATATAGACCTCTGTCTTACCGCTGCCGGTGATCCCGTGGAGCAGGTATGTACCCGGCTTCCCGCCGTCAAAGTCCCCCATGACCTCCCTGACGATCCGCTGCTGGCTCTCGCTCAGGGTATTTCTGTGTTCCTCCGACTTTTCCAGCTTCACCGGATTCCGGAAAGTCCGGGAGACAGCAACCCGGATAGCCCCTGCCTTTTCCAGGCTGCCGATGGTCTGGGCGGAGACGCCCAGCTTTCCCGTCACCCACCCCATGGGAAGGGATGCCTGCTCTACCAGTTCCCGCAGAAGCCTGGTCTTTGCCGTCCGCTTCTTTCTCTCACTCTCACCCAGCAGGGATATGATCTCTTCCTTTGTCATCAGCCGCTCAATGGTTTTATGCTCCAGCTTCTTCACCGACTGCTTCGCCGGAAGCACGGTTTTCAACGCCTGAATCATGGTACAGCCGTAATTGCGCCTGAGCCAGGCCGCCAGGGTGATCAGCTTATCCTCCACCTCCGCGCCCTTTGGGGCGATATCGTGAATGTCTTTTGTCCTGGCGGGATCGAACTTGCAGGTTCCGTCCATTCCAATGACATAGCCTCTGATCAGCCTGTTTCCGTTCCCGAAGGGAATTGTGACGCACATCCCCGTATCCAATGCTGCCCGAAGCCGCTCCGGCACACGGTACTGAAAGCTTTTATCCAGTTTTTCATGTGATATGTCCACAATGACATCCGCGTATAACTCAGCCACAGCCTTCTCCCGTCCTGCCCTCAGGGAAACACTGATCAGATCGGCATTTCCC
>CANDMD010000315.1 GCA_947385725.1 uncultured Lachnospiraceae bacterium
AGATCCTGAACTGTGACTGGAGTTCAGACGTGTGCTCTTCCGATCTGCTATAACAGACTGTTTGAATCTAACCTGCGGGCGACCAGGGAACTGGAATAGGAGGATGGAAGATGAAAATAACGGAAGACATTTTGTACACAGGAGTCAATGATCATCAGATTGATCTGTTCGAGGGTCAGTATATCGTGCCCAATGGAATGGCTTACAATTCCTATGTGATTCTGGATGAAAGAACGGCGGTAATGGATACGGTGGATCAGGCCTTCGGACAGCAATGGCTGGCTAATGTGGAGGAGGCGCTTCAGGGGCGTCTGCCGGAATACCTGGTGATCCAGCATATGGAGCCGGATCATTCCTCCAATATTCCGGCATTTCTGGAAAGGTACCCGGAAACACAGGTGGTTGCCACTCCCCAGGCCTTTAAGATGATGAATCAGTTTTTCGGGCTGGATTTAGGCGGGAAGACTGTCACCGCGGCCAACGGCGGTGAGCTTTCCCTGGGAAAACATACCCTGCAGTTTGTGTACGCGCCCATGGTTCACTGGCCTGAGGTCATGATGACTTATGACAGGACGGACAAGGTCCTCTTTTCCGCCGACGGATTCGGAAAGTTCGGCGCCCTGGATGTGGAGGAAGACTGGGCCTGTGAAGCCCGCCGTTATTACTTTGGCATTGTAGGAAAATTTGGTATGCAGGTACAGAATGTGCTGAAGAAGGCGGCGGAACTGGATCTTCAGATGATTTGTCCCCTGCACGGCCCTGTGCTCACGGAAAATCTGGGATACTATCTGAATCTGTACCATATCTGGTCTTCCTACGAGGCGGAGAGTGAGGGCGTTGCCATTGCCTATGCTTCCATTTATGGGCATACCAGGGAGGCTGCCCTGTATCTGGCGGACGCGCTGGAAAAGAAAGGCGTTAAGACGGCGGTCCATGATCTGGCAAGGACGGATCTGGCGGAGGCGGTGGAAGATGCCTTTCGGTATGGAAGGCTGGTGCTGGCCAGCAATACTTATAATGGTGGTATCAACCCCTTTATGCATGATTTCATCACCCGTCTGCTGGAGCGCAATTACCAGAAGCGTACCATTGCCCTGATCGATAACGGCTCCTGGGCGCCTGTGGCTGCCAAGACCATGAAGGGAATGTTTGAAAAGAGCAGGGATATTACCTTTGCGGAGAACACAGTCACATTATTGTCTGCAATGAAGCCCGAGAACCAGGCACAGCTGGAGACGCTGGCGGAGGAATTGGCATAGACATGGAATATAAGAAAAACGACTGTCTCACAGTGACGATAGAGGATATGGGTACAGAGGGGGAAGGGATCGGCAAGGTGGACGGTTTTACCCTGTTCGTAAAGGACACCGTACCGGGCGACACTGTGGAAGCGAAGATTGTGAAATGTAAGAAGAATTATGCTTATGCGAGATTAGAGAAGGTGCTGTCACCTTCTCCTTTTCGTGTGGAGCCGAAATGCATGTACCACAGAAAGTGCGGCGGCTGTCAGCTTCAAACACTTTCTTATGAGAAACAGCTGGAGTTCAAGCAGCGGAAAATCCGTGACAACCTAATCCGTATCGGCGGTTTTTCAGCGCAATACATAGATGAGAGATTGGAGCCCGTCATTGGTATGGAGGAGCCTTTTCATTACCGGAATAAAGCGCAATATCCCGTTGGAACGGACAGGGAGGGCAATGTTGTCTCCGGCTTCTATGCAGGCAGGACGCATACCATTATTGCCAATACGCAATGTGATCTGGGGGTACCGGAAAACAGGGAAATTCTGGAAATTATTTTGGAGCATATGCGCCAATACCATATATCCGCGTATGATGAGACCACGGGTAAGGGTCTGGTGCGCCATGTATTAATCCGTAAAGGCTTTACAAGCGGGGAGATCATGGTGTGCCTTGTGGTCAACAGGAAAGTCAAAGCCTGCCGGAAAGCAGTCCCGAGGGTGGCTTCTCTGCCCGCGGGGGGAGAAGACCTTAGAGCTTTACCGGGGACAGATGCCATAAAACCGGATGCCATGAAACCGTATGCCACGAAATCGTATGCCATGAAATCATATACCATGAAACCGGATGTCGGAGTAAGGGAAACGCCTGAAAACCAGGATTCTGCCGCAGGCGCGGAATGGATACCGGAACAGAATGTATTGCTGGAAAAACTGGTTGCCGTAAAAGGCATGGCCAGTATATCCGTAAGCGTTAATACAGAGCGGACAAATGTAATTATGGGAGAGGAGATTCATACGATCTGGGGGAATCCTGAGATTTCCGACACAATTCATGTCAGGGATATGGGGGAGGAGGGATATCCCTTTACGGGAAAAGAACTTACTTTCCATATTTCCCCTTTGTCTTTTTATCAGGTGAATCCTGTGCAGACGGAAAAACTGTACAGCCTTGTCCTGGAATATGCGGGGCTGACCGGAAAGGAAACGGTCTGGGACCTGTATTGCGGTATTGGAACCATATCCCTGTTTCTGGCAGGCAGTGCGAAGAAGGTCTACGGTGTGGAGGTCATACCGCAGGCGATAGAAAACGCAAGGGAAAATGCGAAAAGGAACGGTATCCGGAATGCGGAATTTTTTGTCGGCAAGGCGGAGGAGATTCTGCCGAAATTTTATAAGAAAGAAACCGGCGGTCTTGCAGGAGATAACGAGAGAGACGGCAGGGAAGCCGGATCCGTAGGTGAGGGAATCAAGCAGGAAGAGGCTGATATGCTGCATCCTGATGTGATCGTGGTAGATCCGCCGCGGAAAGGCTGCGACGAGATATGCCTGGATACCATGCTGAAAATGAGACCGGACCGGATCTTGTATGTGAGCTGTGATCCCGCCACACTGGCCAGGGATTTGAAAGTGCTGTGCGGGGGAGGATACGAAATTGTACAGGCCAGGGGGGTGGATCAGTTCGGGATGACGGTGCATGTGGAGTGCGTGGTATTGCTGTCAAAAGTACAGAAGTAAATACCGAAAAAGGCTTGAAAATAAAGCATTTCCGAGAGTTGGAAGTGCGTTTCGTATCTGCTCTTTTGGATAACAATTTACCCTTGCCGTGTAATAAAAACAAGGGTTGAGTTGACAGGTTGAAAATGGGCAAGGTTGAGTTGATAAGATGATTTTGTAATAGGTCGAGTGGATAAGACGATTATCTTGCGACAAGGAGGAACAGTACCATGATAAATTTAGGGAAATTAAAAGAAATAAAAGACTTACGAAAGGTCTGGCCGCATGAAGCATTGGACTTTACTCCTTGGCTTGCGGAAGAGGATAATCTTACCCTGTTGGCAGATGCCGTTGGATT
>CANDMD010000316.1 GCA_947385725.1 uncultured Lachnospiraceae bacterium
CTTGGTACAATGACTTCCTCACGCCAGTCGCCGAAGAGGTCGGCTGTCAGGCTGGGATTGTTCTTGGTGGAGTTGTTGGTGTGGGTTCCCCACATTGTCTCCACATCGTCCAGTTCATTTGTCTCCCAGTTGTACTCATAGATCTTCCAGTCCGTGCCGCCGGCGCCGTTATTTCTGCCGTCTCCAAGCTCACTCAGCAGATCGCCGTCCCAGTAGATTCTCCAGTTTGTGCTCATCTTTTCGGGGGGCACGCTGGCCAGCACCGTACCATCAAAGTTATAGATCGCCCCATCGGCTCCTCCCTCATTGCCGGGCTTATTGATCCAGTATTCGAAGCCGGGTCTGGGCGTAATGTTGGCCGCCACGCCGCGGCCGATATCCGCCGGCGCGGCAAAGGTACCGTTGATACGGCTGCCGTTTTCCGCGTTGGATAAGGTACCGTTCAGGGTAGCTTCCACTTCCTCGGAAGGAGTAAACACATACAGCTGGGTAGGATCCTGGGGGTTCATGGCGGAGAGATGGATGGAATCCGAATGACCCTGAAAGTCCCGTCCGTCCCTGCCATCCTTCACCCACAGCATCTGGCCATCGTGATCAATGGCCATTGCGCCGATTACCAGTTCGTCATAGCCGTCGTTGTCCATATCACCGGTGGACATATTGTGGTTTCCCTTGCCTGCCAGCTCGGTGCCTTTCTCTGTGTAAAAATTCCATCTCAGCTTAAGCCCGTCCTGCGTCAGGACATAAGCCGCAACCGTTGTCTTGTCATAGTAACCCCTGTTCAGCAGTACTGCAGGAACAGTTTCCGAGCCAATGGAGCTGTCCCCATCCGCCGGCAGATACGCCAGGGCAATATTATAACGTGCGGAACGGTTTCCGCTGTCAGCCCCGCCGCTGCTCGTGTTGCCCCAATCATGAAAGTCTCCCGTGGTGTTGCAATATTCCAGCGTGCTGAGCAGCTTACCTGTAGCTCCCTCAAAGGCAGCCACATACTCATTGCTGCCAGGACCTGCATGGCCGCTCTCCCAGAGACCGGAGCCCGGTACCACATTTCGGTCTCCCACATAGGAAACCTCATACTCCGACGTCATCACAAATTTTCCGTCCTTGTTCGGTCTGTAGCTGACTGTGCCATCGGAGGCCTTGACGAAGAATTCCGCCTTGCCGTCCTCGTTCAGGTCATAAAGCATGAACTGGTTAAAGTGCGCTCCGGAGGGCATCTCCAGCCCCATGTTCAGTCTCCACAGAGGCGTGCCGTCCAACTCATAAAAATCGAAAATGGTAGGGGCGGAGAAGGTGGGGTTGCCCGAGTCAAAGGCATCGGAAGGATACCACTTCACCACGATCTCATATTCCCCATCGCCGTCCACATCCGCCACACCGGCATCGTTCAGTGAATATGTGTTTAAATTGCCGGTATAATCCAGCTGGGGATCCGGCTTCTGGACGCTGATGGGCAGATAATTCTGGGCCAGCGCCGTAGTGGAGTCCTCGTCCACGACTTTTCCATCCTTCCTCACGGTTACCGTATATTTATCCCCTGCCTTACCCTCCGCATCCAGGTAATTGGTCCTGGAGCCGGTGGAGCCGATTTTGACGCCGTTGCGCAGGATATCAAACTGCATATCCGCATGATACTCTTCCACCAGAAGTCTCCAGGATACCAGGATACCGCTGCCGGAGGGAACCGCCGTCACGCCCCTGTCCAGATTTTCCATGGAACGGACATGTCCGTTATAATTGTCATTTCCTTCAAAATAGCTGATCCGGTAAAACACATCGTGATCGTAAAGCTCTGTATCATAGGTCATCAGATTCCGATTCGCCAGGTCTTGCCTGCCAGCCGGTAACTCATGATGCTCTGCGGCCACCGACAGATCCCCTCTGATCACGTACCTGTCATCCTCGGCCAGATCAGCGCCATAGACATAGATGCCCTCTTTCGCGCCGTCAAATTCCCTGATCGCCGTCCATTCCGCCACAGGCGCATCCGTTATGATTTCACCGTTACTCAAAATGACTGTCACACTGTCAGGCAGCGTCCCATCCCATGCCTGGCCGAAAGGCAGTTCCAGTGTGGAGGGATTGTTCACGCGGGTCACATAAGGCATTTTCGTATAGTTCATCTTATATGCCGCCGCCAGCTTAAAGTAATTCGTATATTTTCCTGCCACAAGACCTGCCGCATCCGTTGCCAGGGGCGCCGACCATTTGTAGGTCTGCTCCGTCTCCAGGTCAAACGCCGGATCGCTGGTCCATTCCCCCAGGGCGACCTGTACCCTACTGCCGTCTCCCAGGACTGCCGTAACCTCAGCCGGATGTGTATAGCCGGCCTCCCACTCGGCTCTTGTCATAGTGATGTCCGCAGGCTGCTGGATCTTTACGATATCCATGGCGCCAAATTTCTCATAGTCCACAAAGATATTGTCCAGCGCGTTCACGGATTTCGCGCCATCGGCTGTGGGCATTTTACGCATCACCATGGAGCGGACGCCGTTGGCCATCTCAAAGATGGTAATCTCATCAGAGGTAAACGCCGGAGCCGTCTCTCCCTCTTTGGTAATCGAGAGAACTGCCGTATGCTTGATAAAGTCAAAGTCCAGCTTCACATGAAACCACTGTCCGGTCATTCCGGTCAGACTGGTATCCACAGGACTGGAAGCCTTGATTTCCCCGGTAAAACCGTTGCACTCATCAGGATATCCGCCCTGCTTGCTGCCATCCCCCGCACCGTAATTCGGCTCCGTGTAGTATTTGACCTTCCCATCCTTGTCTACCACAAGGGTAAAGAAATTCTGCCAGATCGCGGGGGACACAAAGGAGATGTCGGTACTGCCGTTTGTGACCGTCATGGGATTCCAGTCGAACTGCACGGTGGCGCCCTTTACAATGTCGTCCGGCAGATCCACCCTGGAACCCCTGCTGGCCTTTTTCGTTCCGGTTTCCGATGCTTCCAGGTACGCGTTACCTTCCGCGTCCGTCTTGATTGTAAGACCATATCCGCCGGTATGGGAACTGCCGCCTACCTCTTTCCCCCAGGTTTTCCAGTCATTTTCGCCAGATCGGAAGAGCACACGTCTGAACTCCAGTCACAGTTCAGGATC
>CANDMD010000317.1 GCA_947385725.1 uncultured Lachnospiraceae bacterium
CATCTCCATCACGTCCGCAACCGTGTCACTGACCATCAGGAACGGTTCCGTAAGGGTTGCTGTTGATCGAATATGGTATATGGTTTTTCTTGTCCGTTTCTACCAGTAGGTATCTCATTTGTATGACTCTCCTTTTATAGTTATCTGATCCTGTTCTGCCAGATATAGGTAAACTCCGGAAAGTACGCGCATTCCAGTTCCGCAAGGTCTTCTGACATACTTTCCTCTATGGTCATGCCGTTCTCTTCATGGACGGCATGCCATGTACGGTCTTCCTTTTGATAGGAGAATTCCTGTTCCCGTACCCATTCGCCCTCCCTGTGATACACATATACCAGACTGTCTCCACGGTGCTCTATCTCCAGGCTATGCCGGATGAAACAGCCGTCAACGTATTCATAAATGGAATAAATGCTTGGGCCGGCATTTGCATCCGGGTAAAAGTAATATGCCTTGTGCTCTTTTATAGAGACGCTGTTTTCAAAGCTTCTTGGTGCGGTTCCGCAGTATTCGTATTTTCCTTGCTCTGGATTCCAGAGGAAAACAACGCGATGTTCGTTATAACTATAATAACTCCGGTCAAAAATAATATCATCATATCCATCAAAATCAATATCGCGAAATCCTATTCTATGAAAATCATTTATAGGCATCCCAACCGTTATTTCCGCTAGTTTCTCACCTGGAATGTTCAGGATAATAAAATATTTTTTGCCCCCACTTCCCCTGTCCTTCACACTAATAAATTCAGCACAAAGTTTTTTTCCCATACTTTTTTCGTAAAAATCATAGCTCGTAAAACTGTACTCCCCATAATTTCGCCTGTATATACTCTTTAAGATTCCATCTTCTTCCGATACTATAGAGCAGATGTGATCCCATTCCCTTAAAACCTTATTTTCAGGGTTTCTAATGTCAAACAGCCCTATCCTCCCATCTCCATTCCACATAACAATAAGTTCAGCACATTGTAAGCCATTTAATATTTCTGCCGTAGGTAATTTCCCCCTGTATTTGTCATTTAATTCTATTTCTATATATTGACTGGAAATATGGCTCAATATATCCCCCTGTATTCTCGTGACTCCATATATCCCCATACTTTCCAGCCGCATTTTATCAAGAACTTCCAGATTTCTTGCCGCTATAATACCTCCTGTTATATATAAAGATTTGAAATTATGTCCTGCTAATATGTCATCCAGACAGACCCTGATATCTGCCCCTAAAAGATTCAGTCTCAATAAATTGTAGTTTTCAAAATCGTCTATCATACTCAGAAATTTTCTATATGACATCTGATTTTGTACATTGACCATAACATTGGAACCATCAATTTCTATTTCAGGCATGTTTTGACTCTTTATATGCATACACTTTCTTGTGTCTACAGCATCACACTCCTGTTCATTTGCATTATCTATATTTTCTATTGATAGTTCATATTCCTGTGTAGGTATTGCCATTTTAAAACTTTCCTGTCCACACCCTGGCAGGATGACCACCATCAGTACTATCACAAATAGCTGCACCAGATTTGTCTTTCCCTTGGAGAAATATTTCACAGTCATCCTCCTGCTACAATATATTTATGGTTAATGCCCCCTACAACCAGTAACGAATTACACATCTTGTCGCTTAAGCTGTTAGAGGAAATAAGATAATAGGTCTGTCCACCGGTTGCTATCTGACTTTCCGATTCTGGTATCTTTTTCGGTATCGTGAATCCCACTATTATCAGGAACTTTATTTTATGGCACTAATTTTTTGCAACCCATATCGTCCAAGTACCCATTAACTGCATTAAGATACTCCGTATCACCTTTTGTCTTATATGCCATTACACCTTTGGCTATGTTGTCATCCTGGGCATGTATTTTATTAGCCAGCACCCCTATGCCTGTGGCAATGCTCATATTAGGTGTCACATTGTCAAAAATGACCATATACTTTCCGTCATTGCCTATTACAAAAATATCTTTGATGACATCAAATTCATCATACAGGCACTTTTCCCTTTCTTTTTGCAGCCATGTTTTTTCGTTACTGTCCTGTTGTGGAGTTGTCTGGGCATGTTCAAATAAGCTTCCTCCATAAATGTCCCCATCTGTTTTTATTGTTCCGTCCAGCATTTGGTAAGATATTTTATCGCCCTTACCAAACATCCCCCAGTCATAGGGATTTATTCCTGCCGCTACCCAGACGGCGTCATTACCGGTGGCCAGACTTTGCATCACATTCCTTGTTGGATTCCTGCCCGGCCTGTAATTGTCACCAAAAGATGATTCCACGGCGATGATCGCCTTTACAATATTGGGATCAATTTCATAACTTCTCCCTGCATCATCCAGTTTACAGTTCCAGTAGTATGTCCATGCAAGGATCTGGTCGTCAAACTGGCTGCTCCTCTGATATGCCCCGTTTGCTGCCCCTTCCTTTGGGCCAAATTTACCCTTTTTCATATTCTCTACCGTCAGTCCGCAGTTATCCGCCACCCATGGGATGATGCCGTTCAGCGTATCCTCGTCCAGTTCCCCCCGGAGGTACTGTGCCATCATCTCCCTCGCATCCTCCAGGGTCATGTCTCCGTCCATGCCGTCCTGTCCCTTGCCCCACACTGCCGGATCCAGTATTATGGTGGGGACGAAAAATCTTTTCTGTCCTGACGTTACAAGCGTGATCTTGCCACCCCTCGTACACATGAGTGTCGCACCCATCTTCAGGCTCTCTGCCGGTCCTTCCTTCGTATCAAACCTCATTACATTGCGGCTGGGGGAGTAATCCACACTGGTTCTCACTTTCCTGATTCCCCTGGAGCGGGAGTTTGTCCATTCCGAGACCAGGCTCATCAGGCAGTAGCAGGTTCCGTACTTCTGCGCCATTTTCCAGTTTTCCCTGATGGCCTCCCTGTCCTGCTCCTCATATAGCCCGCAGTGCCCCATGCTGAGGATGTTTGCCCTCTCCGCCTTTCCTTCGTCCACATCCCTCTGGCAGATGCAGTCCTTCACGGTTACAAACTGGGTTCCACCGGTTGTCTGGCCTTCCGCCCGCGCTGCGG
>CANDMD010000318.1 GCA_947385725.1 uncultured Lachnospiraceae bacterium
AAGTACCCCTGTCTCCCCTGCGCCTGTTTCCTGCAAGTTTTAATGTATATAGATCGATCCCTCTTTACATTGCATAATCGTAGTAACTATTTAGAGCCAATTTTTTACGCGGTTCTAAATCATTACAAATTGCGGAAAGCCAGGCGGCGACGTGCTGTCCTGCCCTAGGCGGACTTTGGGGGGCGGTCTTAGCGGAGATGAAATCCACTGCCTACGTAGACTATGGCGCGAAGACGCAATTCGCGCCATAGGGACGGTTGGTTTTTAACCGTCCCGTAGTCGTAGTTGGCAGTTAGTTCAGATCCGCGTTGCCCCGTCCGCATAGGACAGGACAGCATGGCGCCGCCGTCCCTTTAGCAAAAAAATCCGCCTGGTACGATCGGGGCCGAGGGGTTGACGGATTACACCTTTGGCGCAGAAATGCAGAACATCACTTGACGGAAAATGTCGGGATTGGTATACTGAAAAATAGGAAAACGGGAAAGTTTCCAAAGGGAAATGAAAAGGAGATGTATTATCATGGTAAGCTTTATTAACTCTTTCTTGATTTATTTGGTACAATTTCTGGTGATTTGTGTGGGCGGCGCGGTTGCCATTACAATCGGTATCACTCTGGCGAAGAAAAAGAATGCCGGAAAAGCTTCTGAAACAGAGGCTGCGGAAGGCACAGGCAAGGCTTAAGGCATGGGCGGCCTATATACCACTGTTTTATGGGATCTGGATGATACGCTCCTGGATTTTCCCTATTCCCAGAGGCATGGCCTGAGAAAGTGTTTTCAGACCATGGGAATGGAGATCACGGAGGAGCAGATAACCCGCTATTCCCAGATCAACGACAGCTACTGGAAACGTCTGGAACTTGGGGAGGTTACCAGGGAAGAACTGCGGACAGACCGATTTGCTACGTTTTTTCGTGAGTATGGGATCAGCGGCGTTGATGTGGACGCTTTTCACAGGGAGTATGAGGAAGCCTTGGGAAGCGTGTTCCGGTTTCGGAATGACGGACTGTCCGTCGTCCGGTCGTTACAGGGAATATGCAGGCAGTATGTGATCACCAACGGTGTTTCCGCCGTGGCGCGCAGCAAATTCAGGATATCGGGGTTGGAGACGGTCATGGACGGAATCTTCATTTCCGAGGAGGTGGGTGCTCCAAAGCCCCAGCGGGAATTTTTCCGGTATTGTCTGGAGCGGATCCGGGAGAAGGATAAGTCAAGAATACTGATTGTGGGAGATTCCCTCACCAGCGATATAAAGGGTGGCATGCAGATGGGGATTCCCACCTGCTGGTATCATTATGACGACAGGATAAACGATACACCGTGGAAACCCGATTATGAGATTACAGATCTGCATATGGTATGTGAGATCGTTGCTTCGTTATAAAGCCTGATTATTCAGATATGAATGTAATGTTGTATCAGGCTTGGAACAGGGCGGTTGTCCATGGATTCTGGGGGTTTTGAAATATGGCGAAATCAGCGGGGCAAAAATTAAAACTCTTGTATATCATAAAACTTCTGTCGGAGACCACGGATGAGAATCATCCCGCCAGCACTGCCGATATCATTGCCTATCTGGACGCCAACGGGATCCATTCAGAGCGTAAGAGCATCTATGACGATATCGAAAAGCTGTGCGAATTCGGCTATGATATCATACAGGTACACAGCAGGCTGGGCGGCGGCTATTATATGGCCGGCAGGGAATTCGAACTGGCGGAGTTGAAGCTGCTGGTGGATGCGGTGCAGGCTTCCCGGTTTATCACCACCCGGAAATCCAGGAGCCTGATCAAAAAGCTGGAGCAGATGGCGGGAAAGTATGATGCCGGCAAACTACAGAGGCAGGTGTTTGTGGCAGGCAGGATCAAGACGGAAAATGAGAGTATTTACTACAATGTGGACAGCATACACAGGGCCATCCAGGAAAACAGGCAGATCCGTTTCCAGTACCTGGACTGGAATCTCAGGAAGCAGCTGGTTCCCAGGGTCAATGCGGAACGCACGGTGAGTCCCTGGGCGCTGATCTGGCGGGAGGAGAATTATTATCTGGCGGCTTACGACAGTGGGGACGGTGTCATGAAGCATTTCCGTGTGGATAAGATGGGAAAGACGACTGTGTTGGAGCAGAAGCGGGAAGGCATGGAGCAGTTCGCCAAGGTGGATCCCGCAGCGTACACTAACCAGACCTTTGGCATGTACAGCGGGGATGAGGAAAGCGTGACACTGCAATTCCCGAACAGGCTGGCAGGAGTAGTGCTGGACCGGTTTGGCAGAGAGGCCGATATCCGTCCCATGACAGACCGTATTTTCCGCGTCAGGGTGAGGGTGGCGGTCAGCGGACAGTTTTTCGGGTGGCTGGCAGGGATCGGCCGGGAGGCGGTGGTGATCAGTCCGGCTTCCGTGAAAGAGCAGTACAGCAAATGGCTGACGGACATTGTGGAAACGATGAAGATAACAGACGGGTTAAGAAACTGTTAAAGAAGAAAATATAAAGAAGGAAACATGGAAGGAATCATACAGAACGAAACATAATGAGGAAATCAATGGGAAAGGTATCTAAAAATCAGATGCCTTTTTTGTTTATTTTTTAGGAAGATGCCGAATTGACAATCGAGTAAAATTTTCTTATACTGTTAATTAATGGGCACAATATATGGGAAATAATCAGGGAAAAGCCCAAAATGTTGCGCTTTTTAGGAAGGGAATGAAATAAATGAGCAGTAATTTCAAGCAGGAAGTAACGGAAAATGTGGATTATGGCACAGAGTTTCAGCCGGCCAGGACGATTTATGTGATCAAGAAGGACGGGAGCACGGAGGCCTTTAATGTCCAGAAGGTGATCAGCGCGGTGGGAAAGAGCGCATACAGGGCTCTGACGAAGTTTACCCCGGAGGAAGAACGCCATATCTGCCAGTATGTCATCGATAAGGTGAATGAGATGGAGGTGGATCAGATCCCCATTCCCGTAATGCACAATATCGTGGAGAGCGCCCTGGAGCAGGTAAAACCCATTGTGGCCAAGAGCTACAGGGATTACCGCAATTATAAACAGGATTTTG
>CANDMD010000319.1 GCA_947385725.1 uncultured Lachnospiraceae bacterium
AGCCGAAACTCCTCCATAAAGTCAAACCCGGCCAGGGAGACGCTGTTTCTGCCCTTCTCCAGATCCTCCACAATGGAAACGCTGTTATCCCCGGATTTTTTCTTTAACTGCTGCTGGATCAGTTCCGCAATCTCCGCCTGGGACACCGCAGTACTGCCGGACACCTGGTATACAGGCCTTTTACAGCTTTCCGCCGCGGCCACCTGGTAAATATATTCCACAGCGTCAGCCAGATAAACCGGTGAAAACTTCTTCTCCATATCCACGGTAAAATGGCCTGCATTTATAGTCTCCACGGCAGGCTCCGCCACTTCCACAAAGATTCCCCTGTCCCCGTCCAGGGTAATCTCCCCCGTATCGATGGCCTGCATACACATCTGGGCACAGACATTTCCGATCTCCTCCGGCCGGTTGGGGATGCCATAGAGATGATCCAGGCGCAGTACCACAATATTTCCTTCCACCATCTTCCGGTAATCCAGGCACAACTTCTCCCCCATGGCGACAGCCTGCGCCTTGGGGTTTTCCTCCGTATGGTTCACGACCTCCAGCTTCGCGTTAACGCCCAGCCCGGAAAACACCTCATCCGAAGACAGATAAATAAACCGGCCCTTCTGCTGGGCGGCATAGGCCATCAGCATATTCAGGACCGACGAAGTATATTTTACGGAAGAGGCCTGCCCGCCCTTCCAGTCGAAATTCCAGTCATAGGCCCCAAGGAAAATGGTAACATCAGGCTTTACACTGTTAAAGATCTCCCTGATACAGGCATTGTCGTAGTCAAAGCGATAGGTTTCAAAAACCCTGCGGTAGCTGAGGGTATCCTTTCCCTCCTCCGTCAGCATAAATATCCTGTGCTTCTCCTTGTCCAGCTTATCCACTAATTTCTGCATCAGGTTTCCTGTGCTTCCAATCAGTAAAACATCCATCCGTATCCCCCCCTGCCCGCTTTAGCAGACATCCGTTCCATATTTGGAAGTTTGTGTTACTCTTCCCGCAGAACCAATCCCTGTTCCCTCAGCTGCTGGAAAAAACTTCTGATATCCGCCAGTCCTTCCTGAACGGATATCCCGAATTCCCTGCTGAGCGCCTCCGCCACGGACATCTCTGATCCCAGACGTCTGTACTGTTCCCAGATATATGCCCCGCTTTCATTTAAGACAACCGGTTCCCGCCTCTTGGCGCCGTCCTGCTCCATATCCAGCAGCCAGTACAGACCCGCCGCTTTCCTGAGCTGATAACGTTCTTCCCCGTCCATTCCCTCACTCCTGAAAACTGTTTGATTTTTGAGTAATTACTATTTTATCACATTTTGACAATCATGGGAATCCATAAAGTAAATTCTTTCAGCAGTTTTCCACAACAAGTAATCCTTTTCGTCCTCCGTAAACGCATTACAGTCCAAAATATAGCCAAAAAGATGACGGTAAGTGTCCCTGCACAGGTTGCTGGGCAGGTCGCTCCCCCACATCATGCGGTCTGCCCCCAGGATTCCCATTGCCTCCCGGATAAACCATATGGCAGTGGGATAGGGATAAGGCTCCGGCCTCTGGTTGCTGCTTAGACTGGCCAAGTCAAAAACCACATTTTCCTGATTCAGGGCCTCCATTGCTTCCCGCCAGTCGTTCTCATAACCGCGTCCCTGGGGCGCAAGGAGATGACAGACCACGAATTGGATACGGGGATGGCGCTTCACGGCTTCCGCCAGCCTCTGCGGCTGCCAGCAGCAGCCCCCGTGACGCCCGATATCGACCACCACGGTCAATCCATGCGCTTCCGCATATTCGTACTGCTCCTCCATCACCTTCCCGTCCAGGGGAAACTCCCCATGATAACTCATCAGCCCGCTTCCGTCGCTGACCTCAAACTTTACAATGGGGAATCCCAGGTCTTCAAACAGATGACGGCGGATATCCTCATACTTTCTGCAAAAAGGATCGTAACATGCCCCTCCGGTGAACCGGTTCGGATATTTCCGCATGGCCTCCCAGGTGTAGAGATTCTGGGGACCGATGAAATTGCCCTGGAGCATCACTGCCTTCTCCACGCCTTCCCTGTCCATCAGCGCCAGCACCGCCTCCGGCGTCACCCTGTCCTCCCCCAGCTCCTCCGGAAACATCTGAAAACTGCTGCCGTCCGCGTATTCCACAAACCCGCCGCCGATGCAGCGCAGCTCCCCCTTCGCCCCAAAGCCGTTCAGGCTCTGGCACAGATGAATGTGCGCGTCTATGATCTTCATAAAATGACCCTCCTTCCCAAAACAGATAGCATAAGTATAACATTGGCCGGAAAACTTTACAAAGACGTATTTTCTATATGATAAAAGTCCTGAAAGCCGCCATTAGAGCGGATTACAGGACTTTTTCACTCCCGGGATCTCACTTTACAGTACCTGGGCCTTTCCCGTGTAGGGATGACTTTCTGCATAAGCAGACGCTTTCGCCGCAAACTCGCCCACTGACATTTTGTCAAAGTACTCCCGTTGCCATACTGTATAATTGAAATCATCCCTTTTATTTTCCTTTATGCCTTTTTCCATAATAGAGCCCGCAATTTCCGCAATTATGTCACCGTGCTGATTGCTGACATACAATGCGGCATAGTCTTTCATAAACTTCTCAATCGTCATCCTTTTTTGTATTTTATTGCTATTCTCAAAGTCAAGGACGTATGATGTGACAAGTTCTATCTGATTTTGCCTAATCATGTCCTGTATATGCAGCTTTGCTGTGTTTCCAGATAAATACGAATTTGCGCCTGATCATCATAGGGCAGGTTATAACTACAATGATCCAAGTATATTCTCACGGCTCTTTTCTCTCCTTACCCTAAATTACGCCCTTTGCCCTATCTTAACACAGTTGGCGGA
>CANDMD010000320.1 GCA_947385725.1 uncultured Lachnospiraceae bacterium
CCTTCAGGCAGTCGTTCAGGATTCTCGCATACACGCTCTTTTCCACCCTGCGCAGCCCCGCGCCGGAGATCCCAGCGCGGTCAAGGATGCTCTTGATCGCGCAGCTCCTTACCGGGTAATACTGGTTCCTTACCTTCAGGAGCAGGCCCGTGTTGATGATGGTGTCCGTGATGATGTCCTCATCCAGCCCCTCGTCTGCATACTTCTCCTTCAGTTCCTCCTCCACTTTGCTCCCGCTGGTGATCGCCACCAGGCGCAGGTTTTTGGAGTTCCTCCTTTCCCAGAACGAATTCCTGCCGATGCTTTTCAGGCACTCAAGGAAATCCTCCTGCTTCTGGAATACGCCGCGGTATCCGTCGGCAAATACTCTTGTCTCATTCATTTTCGTTCCACCTTTCTTTTCTCTCCGTTTGCGGAGGTTATTTTTATCCAGCCGCTTATGCGGACAAGCCCTCATGGGCATTTCTGGCAACAAAAAAGGAATGGCCCTTGACGGTTTCCATTCCATACTGCGTGTGGCAATCCACAAATCTGTTTTTGTCCCTTACAGTTATACACATCCTGCGGAAACAAAAAAGTGCCAAAAGACTGCCATGCTTATACATGGTATCCTCTGACACTACTTACAATCTTAAACAGCGTATGCCCCGGTTCTCCCGGAAAGGAGCCGGAACCTGCCGGTTTCCTCGGAGGTGCGGATATATCGGGTATATCCAGCCTGTCCCCGTTCCCCGTCTGCAGGTAAGCATAAAAATCAATTACGGGTTTATATTAACACAATATCTTGTATCATGTCAACTTGAATATACTATATATTCCATATCCTTTTGCTGCTATTTCATCTTTTCAAATTTTATTTCAAAATTTTTCAAGTTTTTATCCCCTCCCGGATATTTACTTTATAGATCAGCTTTTTATCGTGGCTGGTCATTTGTTCTTTGACAACTGAAGAACATACACCATCATGTATATGGGTTCTGGTGGGTGGCTCCCTGGTTACAGTCTGCCACCCGTCCGGATTGAATTGCACACAGTGCAGCCAGGCAACGCGGCCGGGGAGGGCGCAGGAGACGGTGATGGAAGGTATGTGTAGATAATTTACTGACATATTTTATATTGTTTTAAGATACCCCAATAAATTTTTTGTATTGTGCAGCACCGCTTTCTACTGTATAATTCCCTTTAACAGAGAGCTATTTGCTGGATTCTTGGCAGGACTGCACAAGGAAAGGAGTCCCTATGGCAGTCGATGGATACAGAATCTCCGAAACAGGGAGCGGTTCCAGCCAGGAAGTCAAAGATAAGAAAACCTATTCCGTCCATGAGATAGCACAGATACTGCAGATCAGCAGGAGCAAGGCTTATGAACTGTGCCGCCAGCCTGATTTCAAGGTGGTACGTCTCGGACGAACGATCCGGATCTCTAAAGCATCTTTTGATGACTGGTTGAACAACCTGTTGTAGGAGTAGTAAGGAGAGAAGAATGGCATCTATTATCAAGAGGAAAAGCAAATACTCAGTAGTTTATTATTATACGGATGAGAAAGGGGTGAAGCACCAGAAATGGGAAACCTGTCAGGACCATGCCGAAGCAAAACGCAGGAAAGCGGAAATTGAGAACCAGCAGGGCAACGGCACCTTTATCCCTCCACAGGAACTGACTGTAAAGGAGTTCCTGCGGGATTTTGTTAAGATTTACGGCACATCCCACTGGGCTTTGTCAACATACGAGTCCAACTGTGCCCTGATTGCAAACTATATCAACCCGGTCATTGGCGATGTGGCAGTCCAAGACGTCACACCCAAGTTTGTGGATGAGTTCTATGTACGGCTGCAGAAGACAAAGCCTGTAGCCAAAAAGAACAAACGGCCTAAAAGCGATTATCTTACTCCAGGCACCATCCACAGTATTTATAAGATACTGCGGTGCGCCTTCGAGCAGGCGGTGAAATGGGAGATTATCGCACGAAACCCGTTCCCCCATGCGAATAAGCCAAAGACCAATTACAAGAAACGTGACATCTGGACGGCGGACATGATCAGGAAGGCTTTGGACGAGTGTGATGACATGAAACTTTATGTCGCAATGAACCTGGCCTTTGCCTGTTCCATGCGTTATGGCGAAATCTGCGGTTTGACATGGGATAAAGTTCATATTTCAGATGAAGACATTGCGAATGATGATTCCCACCTGTGGATCGAACAGGAGCTTGCCCGTGTGTCAAGGGAGGCACGACAGCAGTTGGACGATAAGGACATTATGTTTATATTCCCTTCCGTCATGTCGAATACGCATACCAACCTTGTTTTAAAAAAGCCAAAGACCGAATCCAGCATCAGAAAAGTATGGATTCCAAAAACGGTTGCCTACATCCTGCGGGAATGGAGACAAATCCAGGATCAGTATAAAGAATATCTGGCCCAGGATTATTCTGATTACAATCTTGTACTGACACTTCCAAACGGAAGACCTGTGGAAAACCGTATCATGGAAAAAGAGTTCTCAAAACTGAGGGAGAAAGCAGGACTGCCTTATGTTGTATTCCATTCCCTGCGCCACTCCAGCACAACTTATAAGCTGAAGCTCAACCATGGGGACCTGAAGGCAACACAAGGGGATACCGGTCATGCGCAGATTGATATGATTACCGACGTTTATGCACATATCCTGGATGAGGACAGGAAAGTGAACGCCCAGAAATTTGAGGCCACGTTTTATGCCAAAAATCCTGTTAATCCTTTGAAGGATGTAAAGCCGCCTGAAGAAACCGGCACTGACCTGACAAATTTAATCGCGGCATTGGAACAGTCGCCGGAACTGGTCTCCATGCTGACAAAAGCACTGAAGCAAAATGC
>CANDMD010000321.1 GCA_947385725.1 uncultured Lachnospiraceae bacterium
GATCCTGAACTGTGACTGGAGTTCAGACGTGTGCTCTTCCGATCTTATGACGATTACGACATCCTGATTCAGCTGTGCGATGCCATTTCCCTGCCGGACGGGGCGTGCATCATGGAGAAACGGCTGGTGGATGTGGCGCTTCGACACGGCCTGCCGGATTTCACACGGGACAAATGGAAGGCATTCATGAGGGCAAAGAAGCATTTTGACGAATTGTGCGGGTGCAATATCTATACTTTCCTGCCCAATGTCCTGGAGAATTCCTCGGTAAACCTGATCTGAAAGCGCCAAATGCCCTGAAAATCACATAGAGGCTTTACATCAAGTCTCTCCACTGTTATAATGAAAATGTCAGAAAAAACAAGTAATAGTAATATGCATGATTAGAAGAAAGCAGGTGATCCTATGCCAACGGGGATTGAAGTAACGAAAGCAGCGCTAGATGATTTCAAAAAAATTCAGGAGTATATGCTTTTGGCAAAAAAGGAAAATGCCACCGAAACATATGCAAAACTAAAGGATGAGTATCTGACAATAAAGGCATTATTGAATGTTTCCGGTGTGAATCTGGCGGATATAGACAAGATCAAGGAGTAACCCTTTAACGAAATGATATTCATGGGTCATAAGATGTAAAGCCTGCTGAATCATTAAGGCTTTACATTTTTTTTCCTCTGGGCAGCCAGTGGTGTCGTGCAGCGGAAACTGTTTCCATGGGCGAGGTTCATGGGAGAAAGGATAGAAGATTAACATGAAGAGAACATTGATCGTGGTGGATATGCAGAATGATTTTATCAACGGCTCCCTTGGAACGAAGGAGGCGGAGGCGATTGTGGAAAATGTAAAGAATAAAATCGCGCAGTACAGGGATGCGGGAGACGAGATCATTTTTACACGGGACACCCACCAGGAGAATTATCTGGAAACGAATGAAGGCAGGCATCTTCCTGTAGAACACTGCATTGAGGGAACGGAGGGCTGGAAGATCGCGGAGGGGCTGGAAGTCCCCGGGGCTGTCTATATCAACAAGCCAAGCTTCGGTTATGTGGACTGGAAGGACTATCAGCTGGAAGAGGTGGAAATCATTGGTCTCTGCACAGATATCTGCGTGGTTTCCAACGCCTTGATCATAAAGGCGCTCTATCCGGAGATCCAGGTCAGCGTGGATGCGTCCTGCTGTGCGGGAGTTACCCCTGAGAGCCACGAGGCGGCACTGCTTACCATGAAAATGTGCCAGGTGGCCATAGTTTAAGGCATGGTGCAAGGTATGATTATGAAGCGGTTGATAGTTTTGTACTTGACAGGAGGAGGCAGGCCGTATATACCTACTTAAAATTTGACACAGTGAAATGCAGGGAAGGGAAGTAGTACATGTGGATTTGATTTCAGAGAGAGGGTGCTTGGTGCGAACCCTTATGAGAACAGCATGGAAGGCGTCCCGGAGCAGCGGAATGAATTGAGTCCCCGCGGGAATCAAGTAGTGACCGTACCTTTTGCAAAAAGGGTACGGACAGTGAACTATACCGGTATTTTATGGCGCAATATGACGAGTCCGGCAGCATCGGGAAGTGTTACCGCCGCGGAAATGCCATTGGGATTCCTTTTGCGGTGACCATCGATGATAACACATTGGATGCCGGAACGGTGACGGTGGGGGAGCGGGACAGTATGGCACAGGAAACGGTATCGCTGGGAGAACTGGCGGTATATTTGCAGGAACGTTTCCTATGGCATTGTGGATTGACCGGCGACATGTTATAATTTGAAGAAACCGGCAATGAATGAACAGACAGGCATCAGGTTAATGGTTGACAGTTCCAAATGTCACTGACCGCTGCGGATCGGGATTTATGAGGTTGGAACCGTTAAGCAGTTTCCAGGTGAAAGGCAGTATTTGTCTGACTGCAATCATTGTCAGGCAGGAAAATGAGATAAAGGCGGTTTGATACAAATGACAAAAAAGCAGCGTGCTTTGGAAATCATCGAAAGACTAAAAAAAAAATATCCGGATTCGGCCTGTACCCTGGACTATGACCAGGCCTGGAAGCTGCTGGTCAGTGTGCGCCTGGCGGCGCAGTGTACGGATGCCCGGGTGAATGTGGTAGTGGAGGAACTGTACAAGGTATTTCCGGATATCAATGCCCTGGCGGAAGCGCCCGTGGAGGAAATTGAAAGAATCGTCCATCCCTGCGGCCTGGGGAACAGCAAGGCGCGGGACATCAGCGCCTGCATGAAAACACTCAGGGATGAATATGGCGGAAGGGTTCCGGAGGACTTTGACAGGCTGCTGGCCCTGCCGGGAGTGGGCAGGAAGAGCGCAAACCTGATCATGGGGGACGTGTTCGGAAATCCTGCCATTGTGACGGACACCCACTGTATCCGCCTGGTGAACCGCATGGGGCTGGTGGATGGCATCAAGGAGCCTGCGAAGGTGGAAAAGGAACTCTGGAAAATCATACCCCCTGAGGAGGGCAGTGACTTCTGCCATCGTCTTGTGGATCACGGAAGGGCGGTGTGTACTGCCAGGACCCATCCCTACTGCGACAGGTGCTGCTTACAGGATGTCTGTAAAAAGGCGGGCGTGTGACCAATGCCATTTACTCGGCTGTTCCGTTGACTGCCTGCCGGGCAGAACCGACAACCCCGAAACAGGCAGTCTGCTGCGGGTTTTGTTTTTCCGGAAATCGGTCATGAATGAAGAGGAGACCACATAAATTGAATTAAAGTTTTTTCAGGGAGACCTGTTATGGAAATTTATGTGGTAAAGCAGGGCGACACGGTGGACAGGATCGCGGACAGCACCGGTGCCAGTGCGGAACAGATCATTTATGACAATCAGCTGGAGTAT
>CANDMD010000322.1 GCA_947385725.1 uncultured Lachnospiraceae bacterium
ATTTTCAGTATATCTTATTAGCCACTACCGTTACAACTTTATTATAGCAGGTCACTGTTTAACGTCATGTGGGCGCTGACCGGAAGCCTCACCTCCATCATCAAAATCCTCAGCGGCACAATTTTCGAAAAGGACAAATATGTGGAGAGGTATGAGCGGTTTGTGGCAGGGGAATCAGATGGCCATGAGGAAGCAAACGACCATAACGATGCAAACGGCCATAAGGAAGCAAACAGTCATAACGAAGCAAATGGCCATGAGGATGCAAACATGCATGAGGAATCGGGAAACAGGGCAGGTGCATTCTCAGACTTCGCCCTTGAGCATGTGAGTTACCGCTATGAGAACCAGCAGAGGGCGGCGGTGGAGAACGTGTGCAAGCGGGAAGATATACCTGTTGTTTCTGTTCCTCTCCCTGATGGGGGTGTTTCAGGTATATGTATCCCTGGCGTCATCGGAGGAAATTATTGACAGCGTAACCCTGCTGTTTAAAGGGGATACAACGTTTTCCGCCACAGTACAGACCATCCTGTTCTACGGGATGCTTGTGATAATCAGTGCCCTGCTGTCCTTTGGAAAGGATAAAGTGCTTCTGAGGTTTCATTACGACCTTGGCCGTTACCTGAAAGAGCAGCTGAATGACAAGCTGTCGGGGATGAAGATGGAATACTTTGAAACCCATGAATCCATGGTGAAGATCCATGACGTGAAGACAAGGATGGAGGAGGTCTTCCAGTCCTATGTGAAAAGCATTGCGGATTATGTCAGCGCGGTGCCGCTGGTCGTGGTTTATGGCTTTTACCTGTCCAGGATCAACCCTTACTATGTTGCTGGTCTACGGTGTCCTTTTCGTGATCTTCAACATGCTGCTGAGCCGCGGCTTCCGGGGTGCTTATTCCACGCCAAAGGATCCAGATCTGACTGTGGATAGGCTCCATCAGATTTCCTAATGGAGCCAACAGTTCGAAGAACAGATCCACCCTTACTTTTGCTTACTTACCCCCACTCAAATGGGGATTTTGTGTCAATGATGCGCGCCAGCGTAGGCGTAAGCCCTTGTCATTGACACAGAAGCCCCACTTTGAGTATCCTGACACATAGCAAAAAGTAAGCGGATTCTATGCGTGCATTGGTGGATCTCAAATGAATATCGATGGCTCCCTCAGCACGAAATATTCACGGGGGATCCATTCCATCTGGGGGGAGGTGCAGAAGTACGACCAGAAGCAGCAGTATTATTTTAATTTGTGCGGCGACAAAAATTTCCACCAGGAATATAAGGCAAACAGACTGTACAATTATTTTTCCGGGATATGGGAGAAGACCTTTGACAGCGCATACGGGAAGCGGCTGCAGATTTTCCGCAGGTTTGAGGTGCGGCTGCAGCTTTCCAGGCTGGTGTTCAACGTGCCCTATATCGTCATGCTCATGCTGGTTGCCCTGGAGGTCTATGACGGAAAGCTTTCCGTAGGCTTCCTCATTATGACGAACAGCCTGTTGAACTGCATACTGGATACTTACGGCCAGATACAGGACGATATCCTGGAAAACCGGACAAACAGCAGGACCGTTGAAAATTACTGCGATATCCTGGACTATGAGGAATACGGGGAGACAGAAGAGGCCTGCGTGAAGGGGGAGATTGAGATCCGCATCCCCAAATACAGGTATCCCCAGTCCAACCAGGTGGCTTTGAGGGATGTGTCCCTGACGCTGAAGGAGCATGAGAAGGTTATGATTGTGGGTATGAACGGGAGCGGGAAAACCACCTTTGTCAATCTGCTGACCTCCCTGTTAAGCGATCCTTCCGTGACAATCCGGATCAACGGGGAAGAGAGGGGGCTGGGAAATGCAGTGGCCTGTATTTTCCAGGATTTTTTCCACTATCAGATGTCTGTCAGGGAAAACATCGCCATGGGGGACCGGGGGCGGCAGCTCTCGGATGACGAGGTCTGGGATCTGTTGGAGGATGTAGGCCTGAAAGAGCGGGTAAAGAAATGTAAGCACGGGCTGGAAACGAACTTAGGACAGCTGGACCAGGAAGGAGACTTTTCCAAGGGGAGTGGCAGCGGATTGCCATTGCCAGGCTGCTGGCCAAGAAGGACGCAAGGATCTGGATCCTGGACGAACCCACCGCATATTTAGACCCGCTGTCGGAGATAGAGTTATACAAGATGATTTACCGTCTGGCCGGGGACAGAACCGTCATTTTCATCTCCCACCGCCTTGGGTTTGCAAGATGGACGGAGCGCATACTGGTCTTTGGGAATGGCGGGATTGTGAAACAGGGGAGCCACGAGGAATTGATGGGGAAGGATGGCCTTTACCGGCAGATGTATGCCCTGCAGCAGGAGTGGTATGAGACATAAGGGGCTACTGCATAACGCTGACTGGTTCAATCAAATGATTGCATTAGGCAGTATTCAGCGTTATGCAGTATAAGTTTCCCTAAGTTTCAGAATGGCTATTTCATCAGTGCAGTAGAGCGTATGGAACTCGGTAAGACACTACCGTTCAGCCTCGCCCGATCAGCACCCTTTTCCCGCAGAAGGCAAAGCCGTATTTCCTGATCCGGGATTCCGGAATGCCCTTTGCCATGAGGGCAGCCTGGTATTTCTTCTTCTCAATCTGCTGTAATGCCCGAGCCACGGTATCGGCCAGTTCCTTCTCGTCCTCTTCCTGCACCTTAAACTCGATAACGATGCCGTCAAGGGGATGGGGACTTTCCTCTGACCATGGTGATGTGATCGGCGTTTCGCGGGGCTCCAGCATCACATCATACCGGCCAAATCCACTTTCCCGGTTGGAAGTGACAGTATACCTGTCCGTCAGTTCCG
>CANDMD010000323.1 GCA_947385725.1 uncultured Lachnospiraceae bacterium
CCCCAGAGCCAGCGGAGAGGGTTCAGCCTGAAAGCCTTCCTTGGGGAGACACTGCCGGGCGGAATATTGAAATCGTCACTTTCTACAGGTGGCGTTTTTTTATTTTATAGGAAATTCCGTCCTGGTCAGGGAAGAATGCGAAGCATTCTTCGAAGCGCCATTTATGGCGCTTTTTTACCCCAAAATGGAGAAATCAAATTCAGAAAATATGATTCCCCTATAAAGTCTATATCCTTGCACAAAGCTGGCGAAACGATGTGATAACAAAAAATAAAAAACGGGTTAAAATCAAGCCATAATAAAATGCTTTAAAATATAAAAGTTTTAGTTTACAATCAACCCCTAAATTTCTTTTTTATATATAAAGGAGGAAAACTGTCAGACTGCTGACACAACCGTACACTTTATAGATAAAAAGGGGGAAAGGAAAATGGGGATTTCCGGGCTGATCAAAGAGGTAAAGGAGGATAAGGAGAAATTCGGCCTGCTGGAGTGTGAAATGGAACCACTGATCAGAAAGTATGTAAAAAAACTGTATAAAGACGATAAGGAGGAGATGTATGCAGAGTTAATTGCCGCTTTATGGGAAGCTGTATGCAGGATCGGATCTTATGAGAGTGATGCAAAAGCAAAAGCTTACCTCAATAATGCAGTAAGGTATAAATTCCTGGAATTGTATAAGGAAAGCTGTAAATATAATAACAACACTTTAGTGGTAGAGGAGGAAGAATTAGAAAAGAAGGAATCATTAAATCATTCATACGTGGACGCGGTGACCATGGAGGATATGGACAGGATCAGGGACAGGCTTCAGGGAAAGAAGCGGCAGATCTTTGAACTGATATTTTACAGGGAATATACAGATTCGCAGGCCGCGTCAGAGTTAGATGTATCACGACAATATGTACATCAGGTCAAGAAGTCCCTGTGTAAAATGATCGAGAGAGAAGTGCTGAGTATTCTGTAATGATAAAGAAAGTAGAGGAAGGATGGGAATACACGATGGAGAAAAAAATATCTGTAAATACAGTAAAAGGAGCGATTGCAATTGTCAGTGCCCTCATAGGAAGCGAGCTGGAGATCATATCGCCTGCAATGATCCTGCTGATTTTCCTGATGATGGTTGATTATGTTTCCGGTATGCTGGCAGCGAAAAAGGAAGCGGTGGAACATCCCGGGAGCAAGAAGTATGGATGGAGCAGTAAAAAAAGTATTATGGGAATCTATAAGAAATTGGGCTACATATTGATTCTCCTAGTGGCGGTAAGCACGGATTATATCCTTTATGCCCTTTTGGGAGAACTGGGCGTCGAGAACCAGTTAAAGACTGTTTTCGGACTGCTGGTTACAGTATGGCTTGTCATAAACGAACTGATATCCATATTGGAAAACGCGGGCAGAATGGGAGTTGGCCTGCCGAAATTTTTACTTGGCATATTGGCTGAAATAAGGGAAGAGATAGACAATTATCATGAAAAATAGAGAAAACTATGTAAAGACAGAGAAACAGTGAATAAGGCTGGGGAGGATACAGATGAGAAAACACAGTAATGCCCTTTACACATATGAACAGGTATTGGCCGGACGCGGTTATTACAGCCGGGAGGATCAGCCGGGATACAGTGCAGGCGTAAAGATGATGCAAAAAAAGCTGAATGATGCAGGCTTTGATTGTGGTATGCCAGACGGCTTGTTCGGGGAGAATACTTCCAGGGCAGTTTATCAATTTCAAACGGCACACAATCTTAAACCCGATTGCCTGGCAGGAAAGGATACATTGGCCAGGCTGGATGCGTCCGGATCCGGCGGTGAAAACCGTATCGATGATGCCGGGGAGATGAGAGACCGTATTGTGAAGGAGGCGGAGTATTGGATCAATAAAATCCCGTATTGCATTAACTCGCTGATAACAACGCAGGTTTTGGATCGTGAAGCGCCGCCTCCTTATATGGATTGTTCTGATTTTACTTCTTCTGTATATCTGACTGTCCTGGGGATCCGCATCGGCATTAACACAAGGGTACAGATCAGGAAAGGAGTGCCCGTCCCGGCGGATGCCATGGAACCCGGAGACCTGATTTTCTTTGACTGGAACGGAAACGGCATGCCCAACCATGTAGGGATCTGCTCCGGTAAGAATGAAATGATAGATGAGCATGGTTCCAACAGTGATCCGGATCACCTGAAAGCCGGTGAAAATGTCAGGAGGACATCATTATCAGAATATCACAGGAAGCACATTCTCGCTGTGCGCAGGATCATTCCATGAAATTATTTCATTGATTAGTTGTATAAAACATGATATAAATATAGTAATTGCAGCAAATTGATCAGAGAAAGAGAGAAATGAACATGGACAAAAAAATACCTTATAAAATTTACCTGGAAGAACAAGAGATGCCCAGGCAGTGGTATAATGTGCGCGCGGACATGAAGAAGAAGCCGGCGCCGATCCTGAACCCGGGAACCCTGCAGCCCGTCACGGAGGAAGAACTTTCCGGCATCTTCTGTAATGAACTGGCAAAGCAGGAACTGGATGATACCACGGCTTACTTTGACATCCCCCAGGAGATCAGGGACTTCTATAAAATGTACCGTCCCTCCCCCCTGGTGCGGGCGTACTGTCTGGAGGCAAAGCTGCAGACCCCTGCCCATATTTACTATAAATTCGAGGGAAATAACACGTCGGGCAGCCACAAGCTGAATTCCGCCATTGCCCAGGCTTATTATGCGAAGAAGCAGGGATTAAAGGGTGTGACCACGGAGACCGGCGCGGGTCAGTGGGGAACGGCGCTCTCCATGGCGTGCTCCTATTTTGACCTGGACTG
>CANDMD010000324.1 GCA_947385725.1 uncultured Lachnospiraceae bacterium
CTGTGACTGGAGTTCAGACGTGTGCTCTTCCGATCTGAGATCATCTTCTCCAACGATATGTTCATGGATGTGGAATCCGTTTCCATGAATCCGGAGTCTACCATGGGCGAACTGATGACGAAGGCGGCCCTCAACACAGTGATCGGCATGGGTACTGTATTTGCGGTACTGATCCTGATCAGCCTGATCATTTCCAGCTTTGGTGTGCTTCACAAATTCCAGGAGCGGAAGGAGAAGGCGGCTGCAAAGTCGGTGGCGGAAAGTCCGGCAGCACAGAGCGCGGTGCGGGAAGAGATCGCGGACGAGACGGACGACCTGGAACTGGCGGCAGTCATTGCGGCGGCGGTGGCGGCGTGTCAGGGAGCCGCTTCCACAGACGGCTTTGTGGTGCGTTCTATCCGTAGAAGAGCATAAGAAACAATTCCTGTAGAAAAGTAAAAAATATAATGGAGGATTTTAGGAATGAAGAATTATACGATTACCGTGAACGGAAATGTATATGATGTAACTGTAGAAGAGGGTGCATCCACAGGCGCACCCGCAGCGGCAAAGGCTCCCGCGGCGCCCAAGGCGGCGCCTAAGGCGGCTCCCGCGGCAGCACCCAAGGCAGCCGGCGGCGCAGGCAGCGTGAAGATCGAGGCAGGTGCGGCAGGAAAGGTGTTCAAGCTCGAGAAGAAGGTCGGAGATGCCGTGAAGAAAGGCGATGCGGTTGTTATCGTGGAGGCAATGAAGATGGAGATTCCCGTTGTGGCGCCTCAGGACGGCACTGTGGCAAGCATTGACGTAGCTGTTGGTGATGCAGTGGAGGCAGGTGCGGTTCTGGCGACATTGAACTGAACCTGAAGGAAGTAAAACTGTATTGCAGATAAACAACAGGAGGTCAACAAATGGAATATATAGGTTCTACGCTCAACAACCTGATCCATCAGACGGCGTTTTTCAACCTTACATGGGGAAACTACGTCATGATAGCGGTTGCGTGCTTTTTCCTTTACCTGGCTATCCGGCATGAGTTCGAGCCCTTGCTCTTAACTCCCATAGCCTTCGGCATGCTGTTGGTGAACATTTATCCCGACATCATGCTCCATGCAGAGGACGCCGCTAACGGTGTGGGCGGTCTGCTGTATTATTTTTACAAACTGGATGAACTGGCGATCCTGCCCTGCCTGATCTTTATGGGTGTGGGAGCCATGACCGACTTCGGTCCCCTGATCGCCAACCCCAGGAGCTTTCTGCTGGGTGCGGCGGCACAGTTCGGTATTTTTGCCGCTTACTTTGGAGCTATCTTTTGTGGCTTTAATGACAAGGCGGCGGCGGCGATCTCCATTATCGGCGGCGCGGACGGCCCTACTTCCATTTTCCTTGCAAGTAAGCTGGGACAGACGGGAATCATGGGACCGATCGCGGTGGCGGCATACTCCTATATGTCGCTGGTGCCCATTATCCAGCCCCCCATCATGAAACTGTTTACCACGGAGAAGGAGCGGAAGATCAAGATGGCCCAGCTCCGCCCCGTTTCCAAGCTGGAAAGAATCCTGTTCCCCATCATCATTACCATTGTGGTATGTCTGATCCTGCCTACCACGGCTCCCCTGGTGGGTATGCTGATGCTGGGTAACCTGTTCAGGGAGTCCGGTGTGGTGAGACAGCTGACAGACACCGCTTCCAATGCATTGATGTATATCGTGGTCATCCTGCTGGGGACTTCCGTGGGCGCAACCACCAGTGCGGAGGCGTTCCTGAATACGGATACGCTGAAGATTGTGGCTCTGGGGCTGGTAGCCTTTATGTTCGGTACGGCGGCAGGTGTGCTGTTCGGCAAGCTGATGTGCAAGCTGACTGGAGGCAAGGTGAATCCCCTGATCGGTTCCGCAGGCGTGTCAGCCGTTCCCATGGCGGCCCGCGTATCCCAGAAGGTAGGTGCGGAGGCGGATCCCACCAACTTCCTGCTGATGCATGCAATGGGACCTAACGTAGCAGGTGTTATCGGAACCGCCGTGGCAGCCGGAACATTTATGGCCATATTCGGGGTATTTTGATGAACAGTTCCAAGGCTGTGCACGGATGAAAGTAAATGCATGAATGCCGTGCCTGCATGAGCAGGCAGGTATTTGCTTTCAGACTTACAGAGCGCGAAGGCGCGATGAAATAAGCCCGCAGGGTTTATGAATGCACAGCGCAATTTTCGTTAAAAAAAATAACATGGAGGAAATTCGTAATGTCAGATATTGCAAAGAAACCGATTCAAATTACGGAAACCATACTGCGTGACGCTCACCAGTCCCTGATCGCGACCAGAATGCCTACCGAGTTCATGCTTCCCATTGTAGACAAGATGGATAAGGTGGGATACCATTCCGTGGAGTGCTGGGGCGGCGCCACCTTTGACGCATCCCTGCGTTTCCTGAAGGAAGATCCCTGGGACAGACTCCGTAAGCTGCGTGACGGCTTCAAGAACACGAAGCTGCAGATGCTGTTCCGCGGACAGAACATTCTCGGCTACAGGCCTTATGCGGACGATGTGGTGGACGCTTTCGTGCAGAAGTCTATCGCAAACGGTATTGATATCATCCGTATTTTTGACTGTCTGAACTATCTGCCCAATTTGCAGGAGGCGGTCAATGCCACCAACAGAATGAAACAGCAGGAGGGTAGAGGCCACGCGCAGGTAGCGCTGTCCTACACCCTGGGCGATGCCTATACGCTGGAGTACTGGGCGGACACGGCGAAGAAAATCGAGGAGATGGGAGCGAGATCGGAAGAGCGTCGTGTAGGGAAAGAGTGTTCTGTTGGGTGTT
>CANDMD010000325.1 GCA_947385725.1 uncultured Lachnospiraceae bacterium
CAAAGCACAGGGGAAGGCACTGCAAACCATTCCTCCAGCGAAAGTTCCGCGTTGTCTCCACATTTTTCACGTAAAGCGGCCAGTATTTCCGCCGGGTCCGTCTCTGTCTGTACCCCACACACTGCCACTGTCTTCTTTCCCTCATATAAATAGTGAAGATTTTCCGTCAATTCAGGGCTTTCCAATGTGCCCAGGGTCTTCACGCCATAGCGTCTCCTGATCGTGGCGGGAAGCCAGATATTATCATCCCCCGTCTCCTTCAGGAGCAGGATCACCACAGCAAAGAAACAGCTGAGTACCGCGCTTAACGCAAACGCCCTGCCCGGACGGACATCCGGTATCACTTCCACCGCCTCCTCCGGTGCATCAATGACACGAATCCCGGAGATTTCCCTGATTCCTTTCGGGAAATCCCTGGTCATGGCCTGTTCCACCGCCCTGGCAATCAACTGGCTGGCCGCCGCACTGTCTGTGATAACCGTTGTGGAGGGAACACGCAGATCCGACGCCAGATATGCGGTCAGGGCTTCCGATACCTGCTCCTCCGTAATTTGATCCGGCCAGTCACTGTCCATAAGCGAACTGAATTCCTTCATATACTCCATCACCGCATCCAGGAACTCCTGGGAATGCAGATACGTGTTCCAACTCATCTCATTGATATAGACGGTTCCCACATCCTTCTCTTCCTCCACCGCATATTCCACGCGGTATACGGATGTGATGCCATACTGCTTCTCCTGGCGCAGCAGGACATTCTTCACATAATATCCGCCGCCAAAGAGCAGCGTGCCCGCCAGCGTCAACAGCAGTATCCTGTCCGCGCAGGCAAGCAGGCGGAGCACCGTCAGCCTTAAGTCAAATGGCTCTTTCCCGTAACTTCCTTCCCACATTCATTTTCTCCATTTCCCAGATCACTCTTCGTTATCGTCGTACATCTCCTGTCGTTTCTGCTGCTTCTGCCATTCCTGCTCCTCCTTGAGAGCAGTGATCTGTTCCGTCTCCACACCCTCCGTGCTGTCCGGCCAGAAGAGGATCTTCAATGTGAGCAGCATCAGCTTGATATCCATCCACAGGGAGTAATTCTCAATATAAGTAAGATCCAGCTTAAGCTTGTCATAGGGCGAGGTATTATACTTTCCGTATACCTGCGCAAATCCCGCCAGCCCTGCCTTTACCTTCATGCGATACGCAAACTCCGGCATCACCTCCATATACTGCTCAATGATCTCCGGACGCTCCGGCCTGGGACCGATAAAGGACATGTCACCCCTCAGAATATTGAACAGCTGAGGGAGCTCGTCTATCCTGCATTTTCGGATCAGCTTCCCGATAGGGGTGATACGGTCATCGTTCTTCTGTGCCAGCCTTGCCACACCGTCCTTCTCCGCGTCCGTCCTCATGCTGCGGAATTTCAGAATCTCAAACTGCCTTCGGTTTATGGTGCAGCGCACCTGCCTGTACAGCACAGGACCGCCGTCATACAGCTTGATGATTACCGCCGTCACCAGCATAAAGGGCGAAGCCACAATCAGCAGGGTCAGGGCGCACACAATGTCTATGGTCCGCTTTATGAACCTCTGTTCCATCGACAGACTGTACTCTCTGGTCAGCATAATAGGGGTGTCAAATATGTGGAGTTCCTCCGCCCCCATTAATATAACATCTGTGATTTTGGGGAGCAGATATACGCGTATTCCCCTCCCATAACAGTATTTCAGCAGAAGATTCCTGTCCTCCACGGACATATCCCCGATGACCACGGCATTGCATTCCTCCCTGTCATAGGAATCGGCAATCATCCTGCATATCTTCTTATAACCTTCCCTGATATGGACGATCCTGGTGATCTTATACTTGTCCCGTCTGCTCTCGAATTTGCTGCATATATCCTCCACGGGCCTGTAGCCATGAACGAGAAACAGCTTTCTGGGTGGAAAAATGGACTTATATATGCGGTTGGCCGCATTGATATAGACGACCACGATCACGGTCTGCTCCGCCATCATCATCAGAAATACACGGGGCACAAAAGCCTGGTGAGCCATAATGGACAGTTCAAAGTAGATAATGATATTGGCAAGGATCGTGGAAAACACCTGGGAAAAAATCAGTTCCATATTTTTCAGATATCCAAGGCGCATTCCCCCATACATATTGGAGAGAAACAGAAGCACAATGGCATAAAAGCTGATCTCCGCCAGATGTCCCATTCTCCAGAAATCCTGCAGCTGTTCCACCACGCTGTACTGGAAATGGACAAGCCAGTGATAGGCAAAGTCCCCTACCTCCAGCGCCAGACAGCCCATGATCAGTGTAAGGTTTATCAGCCGTTTATAGGTTTCCAGTTTTTTTAGCTTTTCTTCGTTGGTAACTGCACTCAAGATCTATTTCCTCCGATTGCTTCGGTATAAATATACATCTAGTTAGTATAACACATTTTCCCAAATTCGTACAGAAAAGCCAAAAACTTTCACAAAACCTTTCCCAAAACTTCCGTAACGATTCAGCCCCGATAGTGCCAGGCGGCTTGCTGAAGGGACGGCGGCGCCATGCTGTCCTGCCCTACGCGGACGGGGCAACGCGGATCTGAACTAACTGCCAACTACGACTACGGAAGTAAGCATGAAAAAAGTAATTTTCATACTTACTTCCTATGGCGCGAATTGCGTCTTCGCGCCATAGTCTGCGTAGGCAGTGGATTTCAT
>CANDMD010000326.1 GCA_947385725.1 uncultured Lachnospiraceae bacterium
GCGATCCTGAACTGTGACTGGAGTTCAGACGTGTGCTCTTCCGATCTCATCGGAATTGTACAGCCTGGGCTTCACCATCTCAATATACCAGTCGCAGAATTCATCCCAGATAAAGTCGTAAACTTTCTGCACCGCAATGCCAAGCTCGAAGCTTTCCATATTGTCGGTGACATCCCGTACCAGTGTGTTCAGTTTGGACAAAATCCATTTATCCACAGGCTCCAACGCATCCGCCGCAGGCGCCGTGATCTCCTTGCCCTCCATATTCATCAGGATAAAGCGGGACGCATTCCACACCTTATTGGCGAAGTTGCGGCTGTTCTCCACCCTCTCATAATAGAACCGCATATCGTTTCCGGGCGCGTTGCCGGTGATCAGCGTCAGGCGCAGGGCATCCGCGCCGTACTGCTCGATAACCTCCAGGGGATCGATGCCGTTGCCCAGGGATTTGGACATCTTCCGCCCCTGGGCATCCCTCACCAGCCCGTGGAACAGCACGGTCTTAAAAGGCTTCTCGCCCATGTGCTCATAGCCGGAGAAGATCATGCGGATGACCCAGAAGAAGATGATATCATAGCCTGTCACCAGCACATCCGTAGGGTAAAAGTATTCCAGATCCTCCGTCCGTTCCGGCCACCCCAGGGTCTCAAAGGGCCACAGCGCGGAAGAAAACCATGTGTCCAGGGTATCGGGATCCTGGGTCAGATGTGTATGTCCGCATTTGGGACACACCTTCGGCATCTCCTTCGCCACCGTCACTTCACCGCACTCATCGCAGTAGTAGGCGGGAATCCGGTGCCCCCACCAGAGCTGGCGGCTGATACACCAGTCGCGGATGTTATCCGTCCAGTTGAAATAAGTCTTCTCCATGCGTTCGGGAATCAGCCTGATCTCGCCCTTTTTCACCGCCTCCACGGCAGGTCTGATCAGTTCGTCCATCTTCACGAACCACTGCTCCTTCACCAGGGGCTCGATAGTGGTCTTGCAGCGGTCATGGGTTCCCACATTGTGGGAGTAATCCTCGATCTTCACCAGCAGACCCTGCCGCTCCAGCTCCTCCACAATGGCCTTTCTCGCCTCATAGCGGTCCATACCCGCGTATTTGCCGCCGTTTTCGTTGATGGTGGCATCATCGTTCATCACATTGATAATGGGCAGGGCATGCCGCTTGCCCACCTCGAAGTCGTTGGGGTCATGGGCGGGGGTAATTTTCACCACGCCGGTGCCGAACTCCCTGTCCACATAGGTATCGGTGACCACCGGGATCACACGGTTCACAATGGGCAGCAGCACGCTCTTGCCGATCAGATGGGCATATCTCTCATCCTCCGGATGGATCGCCACGGCGGTATCCCCCAGCATGGTCTCGGGCCGGGTGGTGGCAAAGGTCAGAAATTCCGTCCCGCTGGGCGTGCCGTCCTCCTGTATCACAGGATACTTGATGTGCCACAGATGGCCCGCCTGCTCCTGGTATTCCACCTCCGCGTCGGAGATGGAGGTATTACATACGGGGCACCAGTTGATGATCCGGGCGCCCTTGTAGATATAGCCTTTTTCATGCATCTTCACAAACACTTCCGTGACTGCCCTGTTGCAGCCCTCGTCCATGGTGAAGCGCTCCCTGTCCCAGTCGCAGGAGGATCCCATCTTTTTCAGCTGTGAGATGATGCGGCCGCCGTACTCCTTCTTCCACTCCCACGCCCTCTCCAGGAATTTTTCCCTGCCAAGGTCATGCTTGTCGATGCCTTCCTCCTTCAGCTTTTCAATAATTTTCACCTCAGTGGCAATGGAGGCATGATCCGTTCCTGGCTGCCAGAGGGCATTATATCCCTGCATCCTCTTAAAGCGAATCAGGATATCCTGCATAGTGTTGTCCAACGCATGTCCCATATGCAGCTGTCCCGTGATATTTGGCGGGGGAATCACAATGGTGAAGGGTGTCTTACTGTGATCCACCTCCGCGTGAAAATACTTCTTTTCCATCCATTTCTCATACAATCTGTCCTCTATGCCCTTGGGGTCATAGGTCTTTGCCAGTTCCCTGCCCATAAATCATTTCTTCCTTTCTTCCGACTCTGCTCATTCCGAATGCGCAGGCTCCAAAGGCTTCGCCTTCCTTTCCCAACTCAAGACGCCCTCTGCCGGCTCTCGTCGGCAAAGGGCGTTCATAACGCGGTACCACCTTTGTTTTACACCGGAATCACTTCCGGCATGCTCAGCGACTTCCGGTGTACTGACCCAGCACACTTAAAGTCCTATCCGATAACGGGGATAACTCGTGAGAACTTACCTCCGCAGGCTGCCTGTGCGTCCACACCGCCTGTCCGCCCTGGGTTCTCCGGCTCGGAAGCTACCTTCCGCATCCCTTCCTTATAAGCGGCCTTTCAGCGCCCGTCTTCCGCGGAAAACACAGGGCAGCCGCTCTCTCTTTTAAGGGGTGACGCATACTCCTCTTCGTCATTGCCTTTGTCATACAAGAAAATATAATCTAAAACCCGACATTTGTCAAGGTATTTGTCAATTTTCACCGGCAACTGCATTTTGTCAATAGTTATGCAACAACTTTTTGAAAAAATTTTAGGCCAGGTTCTTGATTTCCTCTTCAAAAAGTTGGGCGGAAGTCTTAAAACCCAAAATCCCCCTGGGGTAATTGTTTATCCAGGTTTCTATATACTCTATGTCCT
>CANDMD010000327.1 GCA_947385725.1 uncultured Lachnospiraceae bacterium
GCGCCAGTGGAGCCTTGTCGGGGGAATGGCTGGCACGTTCAGGGAGATGGAATAAGGAGTAATGGTTTATACTCTTTTGGCAAACTACACACAAACTACAAATAAGTATGGTATGATATCTAAGGAGTGCGGAGGTGTTATCATGCAGAATATTTTAATTGTTGAAGATGATATGGATATTCAGGAGCTTTTGCAGGAATTTTTGCAGGAAGCAGGATATAAGGCTGATATTGCGGGTGATGGCGTAGAAGCTGTGGATAGGTTCGCCAATAATCCCTATGACTTGATCCTTTTGGATATCATGCTCCCTAAAATAGACGGGTTCACCGTTTGTGAACTGATACGGAAACAATCGCAGGTTCCCATCATCATGTTGACAGCCCTGGGCAGCGAAGGTGACCAGATCAAAGGGCTGGACCTGCAGGCGGATGATTATGTCACGAAACCATTTTCCATGTCTGTGCTGCTGCGGAAAATAGCGGCTGTCCTCCGGCGGGCTGGCTCCAAAGAGAATGGAGGAGGCGCATTGATTCATTATAAGGGACTGACTCTGGATATGGACGGTTACAGGGTTTATGCCGGGGATGTGGAGTTTGAATTGACACAGAGGGAATTTGAAGTGCTGAGGGAACTGCTGACAAATCAGGGGAAAGCGCTTTCAAGGCAGCACTTCTTAAACAAACTTTGGAAATATGATTTTTATGGTGATGAGAGGGTGGTTGATACACATATCAAGAATCTCCGTAAAAAGCTGGACATTGACTATATCGAAACAATCCGGGGAGTTGGGTACAAAATTGAAAAAGAAGATAAGAAATAGCTTATTTGTTAAAATATTTGCTGTGACCTGCCTGCTGATGGTGGTGTGCTGTGCCGCTACTTATGGCTTCATTGCATGGCTGGTTCCACAGACATACAGCACAGATCTGGATGCCGCATTAGATAAGGAGGCCAATGTCCTTATTTCTGAACTGGAATGCACTGCGGGGGCAGAGAGCGGAGTCCTGTTTGATGAATTCCTGCTGAACAATACTGTGTTGCTTCAGCTATATGACGAAACAGGCAGGGAAATTGCATTGCCTTCACAACATAACAATGATTTCGCGGATGCGGTTCATGATGGTATTGTTTTTGAGGGTGAGCCATCCCTGTATGGTGCAACACACAGTTATCTGTTCCGTTTTGAGGATTCGGAAACAGTCTATACGTTATCTGTCGCCGGAAATGCAGAGCCGGTAAGCCAATTGACGGATACTATTGGGAGCATAGTCCCGTCTCTGATGGTCATGGCGGTTTTCCTCTCGGTCATTGGTGCAGTGCTTTATTCCCGGTATGTCACAAAGCCTGTCATAGAGATCAGCAGGGTGTCTGAAAAAATGTCCGGCCTTGATTTTACATGGGATTGTACGGAAGAACGTTCTGATGAGTTAGGCATACTGGCGCACAGCTTAAATGAACTGTCACGGAAATTGTCCTCGTCGCTGAATGACCTGCAGGAGGCAAACAGCCGGCTGGAGGCGGATATTGAGCGGGAGCGCATGCTGGAACAGGCACAGCTTGATTTCTTTTCGGCAGTATCTCATGAACTGAAAACACCGATCACGGTCATTAAGGGGCAGCTTGAAGGGATGTTGCTGAATGTTGGAAAATATAAAGAGCGTGACAAATATCTTGCCCGTTCTCTTGAAGTGGTAAAAGCAATGGAAGGGATGGTGCAGGAGATTCTGACCGTTTCCCGAATAAAATCATCAGAAAACACTCTGCAGGAGGAAACATTTGATTTTTCAGATCTGGTAAAAAGTGCGCATGGCCTGTTTGAAGATATGGTTGTAGGCAAGGGGCTGGAATGGCATGAGGAGTTACAGAAAGGGCTGATGCTCCGGGGTGACAAAGCACTTCTGGGGAAAGTGGTAAATAATCTTTTTTCCAATGCAATCCACTATTCGCCGGCGGGCAGGGATATTTTTATTACGGCACATTCACAGAACGGAAGAATACAGTTTTCCATAGAAAACACCGGGGTACATCTGCCAGAGGGTGACATACCAAAACTCTTTGATGCTTTCTACCGTGTGGAGCGGTCACGCAGCCGGCAGACGGGCGGCAGCGGACTGGGGCTTTACATTGTAAAGATGATTCTGGAACAGCATGGAGCGGATTACCAGATAAGGAATACAGAACAGGGCGTATGTTTTCGTATTGATTTTTGATAAAAGCATCAGAGACGGGGCGGCGGCATATCAATTTTGCCTGCCGCCTTCTTTTCAACATAAGGATGGTTGGCGAATCCCGACATCCGTTGTTTGGAAACTTCACACAAAACACATATAGTCCACAAGGAAACTCCAAATACTTTTGATAAGATAGAACTATCAAAAAGAGAAAGGAGAACTTCAGATGAAATTAAAAATGACAAAAAGAATCCTGTCCGCATCTGTCCTGATCAGTATTTGTATGCTTACGGGCTGTGCGGGAAATGTAGCAGATCGGAAGAGCGTCGTGTAGGGAAAGAGTGTTCTGTTGGGTG
>CANDMD010000328.1 GCA_947385725.1 uncultured Lachnospiraceae bacterium
AAAATCGTGGTCCTCCCCCGGCTGATCTGTTTAAATTCCTCATACAGCCTGCTCTCGCTTATGGGATCCAACGCCGCCGTAGGTTCGTCCAGGATCTGAAGAGGCGCGGGACTCATCAGGCACCTGGCCATCGCCACCCTCTGCCACTGGCCTCCGGACAGGTCCACACTGCCCTCATCCAGCTTTCCCAGGGAAGTGGCACAGCCTTTGGGCAGACCCTCCATCTCCTCCAGGATTCCCAGATCCTGCAAATGCTCCTCCATTCGCTTTACGGCGTCCGGCTGATCCATCCCGGATATATCCCCCAGAAGGATATTGTTTGCCACCGTGTCATAATAGCGGGCAAAGTCCTGATAGACGCCGGTAAACGTTCCTTTCAGCTGTGCCTGGGTGTATTCCCGCAGTTCTCTGCCGTTCAACAGTATTTCCCCCTGATATTCATCATATAAGCCGGTCAGGAGCTTTGTGACCGTTGTCTTTCCCGCTCCGTTTTCCCCCACAAAGGCATAGTGCTTCCCCGCCTCCAGTTTCAGGCTGAAATCCCGAAGAATGTCTTTTTCCGTACCCGGATATCGGAAAGTCACATGGCGGAATTCCAGACTCTCCAAAGCCTGCGGCTTCTCCGGCAGGCTGTCAGTTCCCTCCTGCTCCTCCATATTGGCAAACCGTGTCAGGTCTTTCATATAATCGGCATAATGCACCATCGTGACAAGGGACTGCCCGATATTTCCCTGTATCAGGTCTATCATCTGATAAATGGCCTTGGAAAGGGCAATGAACACACCCACCGTCAGGGTTCCCCTGCCAAGCCCCGCAATCAGGAAACAGACCATGGCAGTGGATATGGTGTTGGTCAGCACGGCGCTGATCCCGTTCCTCAATTCTCTCCGGGCTGTGGTTCCTACAAATATTTTCCTGCTGGCCGTGGTCTGTTCCAGCCATTTTTCATTCACATGATCCACGTAGGAAAAAAGCGCTCTCTCATTGACCGATTCCCTGTCCGTCATGACGCCCTGCAGATAATCGCCCCGCCTGGCAAATACGGATGCCTCCCTGTAAGCCTTATAAGTCTTTTTCCCGCTGATGACGGAGAAGATCAATACGGGCAGCGAGAGCAGCAGGCAGCCGAGCCCCAATCCCACGCTCTGTGCGAAAATGATCAGGAACACACCTATAATTCTAACAAGACCCATGATGAAATTGCAAGTGTGCTGTGTCATGCTCCACACACTGCTCTTCATATCGCGGCTGATGCGATTGGACAATTCCCACGCCTTCTCATCCTCGATCAGCTTAAATTTCAGCCGGGACCGCTTTTTCACTGCCTCCACACCCATCTGATACACCGCGCTGATCTCCACACGCCTGGTCAGGATACGGCCGAAGCTGTATCCCATGCGCTTCCACGCCACGATCAGCACCATGGCGACAACAAGCGGCAGCATCCCCGCCAGCGTCTCCCCGCCTGTCACCAGCCGGATCGCCCTGTCAATGAACTCAGCCTCCACCAGCACCCACAGCACGTTAACCACACCTGTCAGAACCTTCTGTGCCACCACCCCCACTGTACAGAGCGGCTCACAGGCCAGGGGCAGTCCCAGCAGATGCCGCAGGTCATACTTTTGCGGCTTTAATTGAAATCCCATCGTCTCATCCTCCCATATCCCTTCGAAATCCGGTATCACTGTCTTCATAAAAGGGCGGCTGTCCGGAGCCAGGTACTTCCCGGCTGCTTTTATGAGCGAAACGTGAGGCGCCACGCAATGCTTTTCCGGCAGGCTCCGGACAGCCGCACCATTTATATCGCGTAACTGCTCACCCCCCGTTCTTCACAGTTACCATATGACTTACTATAGCATACTTTGCAGTTTCATGAAGGAATATGGGACAAAACGCAGAAAACAGGGATAAAAGCATCCCTGTCTTCCCCTACTGCCTCCTCTTTACCGTATCCAGCCCCAGGAAATAGTCGGCCGAGACATGATAAAATTCGCACAGCGATATTACCTTTTCGATGGGCAGCGCATTCCTCCCCGTCTCATAGCGGGAATATACCCTCTGGTCGATCTTTAGATACGCCGCCACCTCCTTCTGCCGTAAATCATTGTCCTCTCGCAGTTCTCGCATCATGTTCAAATAATTCTTTCTCATACTACCAAACTTTACCTCTTGTCAAAACCCTTTGATTGCCGTTTCATCCTTTCCCGCTTCCAGTGCCAGCGCCTCCCGGAGATGCTCTCCGGTGACTGCCCCGCTCCCGTCACAGGCGGCCAACAGCTTCGCCACATGGGCGGCTGCGTTGACTCTGGCGGGGCTCAGTTCTGCGGCCTCCGCCAATGCCTTGAAATCCACCTCCGGCGCCACCGGATTTCCCTCCAGCGCTTTCCTCCACAGCTGTTCCCTGCCCTTCTTATCCAGATTACGAAACTTAACGGCAAATCGGATCCGCCTCACAAAAGCATCGTCAAAATGATCCCTGAGATCGGAAGAGCGTCGTGTAGGG